>CAMDSU010000057.1 GCA_945907335.1 Bordetella parapertussis
CGCTAACAAACAACATTTCTTGCGCACCAAGTTGACATGGCAGATGCAATATTCATCAACTGAATTTGTTGTATTCACGAAATCACGTGTGTAAATAGTCATTGCAATCCTAAACTGCCATGGCATTTGAGACCTTGCGTCAACACATACCAACTGATGGGCATACCAATGAATACGACAAAAATTGAAAAACGGCCAGAACATTTTGATGTCTCTGAGGCTATTGACAGGGGCCAGTTGACCAATCTGCAGCGTTGGACATACGTATTGGCTTCCTTGGCCATCATCATTGACGGCTTTGACGGACAGATGATTGGCTATGCCATTCCACAGATCATGAATGAGTGGGGCACCACGCGCGCAGCATTTTCCCTGGCCGTGGCCAGTGGACTGGCTGGCATGGCAATTGGCAGTTTGAGTGCGGGTGTACTGGCCGATAAATTCGGACGAAAACCTGTATTGATTGGCAGTATTTTGCTTTTCGGTACTTCCACCATGCTGATAGGCTTTGCCACAGACGTGCCTAGTATTGAGGATTTTTAGGCTTGGTTTCAAACAGCACTTGCTTAGCGCCTAATTATGGGACGGTTGATCTGTGCGGGTTCAACCCCTGCCAGGGCAGGCTGGTTTATAGATGCTCGTATATTCCCAACTGTTTGATTGAGAAGCAAGTGCAAAAGTTTTTCCAAGCATACGCACTGGTCAGAGTTGAACTGGGTCGTGGATTTGGGCTGCGACTTCGCTTTGATTTTTTTTGGTGAGAAAGAGCCTATGGATTCTTTGACACAAATTGCCTTGGGGGCTTCAATTGGGGTGGCCGTCATGGGCCGGCGAACTGCCGCTTGGAAGGCCGCGCTCTGGGGTGGGGTGGCTGGTTTGCTGCCCGACCTCGATGTGCTCCTAGACCACGGTGACCCGATCCTCAACATGGTTTTGCACCGCGCCGAAACACACGCGCTGTTCTGGTTGGCCTTGGTCTCGTGGCCCTTGGCGTGGTGTGTCTCGCGCATCCAAGGTCAGGCGCATGAACAGCGCCGTTGGTGGGCGGCGCTCGCTCTAGCTTTGATGACACACCCGATACTGGATTGGTTCACGATTTATGGCACCCAGCTGTTCTTACCCTTCACCGACGAGGCTTTGGGTTTGGGCAGTTTGTTCATCATCGATCCACTCTACAGCTTGCCCTTGATGGCCGGTGTGGTCTGGGCCCTTCGTGGCAGCCTCGCTGGTTGGCGTGCCAACAGCATCGGTTTGGTGTGGAGCTGCATGTACATCGCGTGGAGCTTGGTGGCGCAACAGCTCGTCTTGCAGCACGCCCACACATCGTTGCGTGCCGCCGGTCTGTCCACCGAGCAGGTGTTCGTCACCCCAGCTCCTTTTAGCACCGCTTTGTGGCGCGTGGTAGCGGTGGATGGGGACCATTTGCACGAGGGGTTTTATGCCTTGTTGGACGGCGGACGACCAATGCGTTTTGATGCGTTTGAGCGAGGCACAACCTTGTTGATGCAAAACGCCAGTCACCCGCAGGTGCAGCGTTTGCATCGCTTCGCCGATGGTTTTGTGAGCCTGCGCCAAGACGCGAATGGGGACTTGTGGATCAGCGATTGGCGCATGGGCCAATACCCCAACTTTTTCTTCACCTTCAACATTGGTCCGCCCTTGAGCGCAGGACAGACACCCCCTGTGGCCTCACAAGAGCGTCGCACGATGGTCGTGGGCGCTGGCTTGGTTTGGCTGGGCACGCGTATGCGCGGCACCGATGTAGACCCGCCGCGCGGACCATGAATACGATTCGGTTCAACCGACATGATTGCAACAAGGTTGTCTGAATTCTTAGTGATGTTCACCTCAGAAAGCCTAGAGGGTCAATTCAAGCAAGTGGTGTGCTGACCCTAAAAATCGATATATTTAAACCACACTATGCAGACGAATCACGCTGTAGGTGGGACATTGATAGCGTTCAATATCATGGCTATTGATGGGAAACGAACTGCAATTGGAAAACCGGCGCAGCGGTGAGTTGTAAATCCCACAAATGTATTTATCGGGTTCAGATTGTTCTAAAAAAAAACATTGCCGGTTAAGACAACAGTTTCCACATTGTGAGCAATGCCCTGTAATGGGCTCAATCACCTTTTCGTTGAAGAAAAGAATATTTTGAAAATAGTGCTGAATGGGACCATCAGAGATGGCCCGCACATGGGTTTTGATTTTCTTTAAGGTTTGCTGGTAGTTCAGCAAATAGTCTTTTTTCCAAAATAACAATGCAACTACCAAAGGTAATAAAGGTGTGATGCCTTGCACTATGAAGGTGACGGCGAAGGCCGCTTTGTCGGAACGTTTACTTTTCAAAACAAGGCGCTTATAAAGGATTTCAAAAATTATTGTTCTGCAGCATTACAAATCAATGACACTTTAAAGTAATTCGTGCGACATGCATGTCAGGCCCACCCCCATTAGCCAAAAATTCAATGATGTTGCTTCAACCGACATGGATCACTTCAGGCATAAACAACAAGCATGTTCACCCACAGTCACCTTGCGATGCCAAGCAGTCTAGGGTGATTGAACCCGAGCAACTGACCGATCCTATTGAAAGGGTTGAGATTGAAGCGGTGTTTTCTAAAGCTGTGAAGGAAATCGCTTGGCGTGATCTGCAAGACGACCGTGTGTGGCGGCAGGGTTGGGTTTGATGGAAAATTAGACAAAGGCAACTTTATATTTGTTTTTTACTGAAAATAGCAACTTCAAAGCTTATGTTGATGTCCACTAGAATCATGACAGTTGTATAAAAATGTCGAATGCTTCAATCCACAACAATGATTTATTGATTCCCGATGGTGTTACTTTCTTTGACTCAATCTATGCCTCAGGATTTGCGCAAATGAAGGGCGATAGTTCACGTGAAATCATATGTAAGCAATTTGAGCTTGGACCAATTCATCCTATATCAAGCCACCAGAATCAACTCCACTGACACATAAAATGCAAAAAAACTTATCCATCATTTTTTTATTTTTGGGCATCATTTTTTTTGGACGGGGGCAAGCTGAACCCGTTATGGTCGCTTCCGATATCAATTGCATCACATGGGTTGCAGGAAAAAAAGACAAAGGAGCCAAACTGGCAGAGAGCCACTTGATAGGCTTGTTGGATGGTCTCAGTGCGGGAAGACAAATTCCATTCTGGAACTTTAAAGATGGAATATCACTTCCGCAAGTTTATGTGTGGATGGACAATTACTGCTCAAAAAATCCAGATTCAAGTGTTTACTTCGGCGCTTATGAACTCATCAATGAGAAAACAGAAGGTTTATTTATCAAGCAAAAGCCAGGCTCACGAACTGATTGATCTCACTGTTACTGGAAGCACTAAATTGCAATATGATGCTATCTGATCAATCAAATTAATCTAACTCAATGTCGAACGTTTCAAACCACAACAATGATTTATCGATTCCTGATGGTGTCACTTTCGTTGGCTCAATCAATGTTCCAGGCTTTGCGCAAATCAATGGTGATATTTCAGGTGAACTCACATGCAAGGAACTTGAGGTTGGACCACAAGGTAACGTGAGAGGAAAAGTTCAAGCACAGGGCATACAAGTGCATGGCAAATTGGAAAACGATATCAATTGCAAGGGCTTGGTCAAAATTTACAATACTGGCAAAGTCACAGGCAAACTCACTTATTCAGAAATCGACATTGACCGTGGAGGTCAATTCATTGGTTCTATGAGTAGCATCAAAACTTAATCCGTTATATAGATTGAACCAACAGTATTGATTGATCACTCGCACCCTAATTTAATAGCTCAATTAGAAGGATCAATTGAACTTGGAGGTTTCAGTTTATCCCGTTCCATTTGGTATTGATCGTAAGGTGGCATTTCTAGTGGGTTGGGCTTCAATGCATCAGGCTTAATTTTTTCTTGGCTTCTAATTCCCTCATATATAGATTGTTGGCTGACTAAACCGCATCCACTTAAAGCAATACAGATGATAAGTAGCTTGAAAGAATTCATTTGAAATTCATACTCTTGTGGACATACCACAGTGCAGTAGACAGCTAGGGCCTATGATTTCTTTTTAAAAAAATGCTGATAAATCAATCTCACCACAGTATAAATAGCGATCAATGGCAAAGTCACAAGCAAAAAGATTTCTACATTCGTCAATTGCTCTGGAAACATGGCGATATGATCATAAGTTGTGATGAATGTATTCACGACGGGATGTTCTCTTATGAATTTTAGGTATTCCCCATTGTCCATCTGTAACTCCTAGTTGAACTATCAGTACTTCATAGTACATGAAATTTGCTTAAAAAAAGCGTTGGATACAATTTAAAAAGTGCAACATCATGAAGATCAGGATCAGTACTTTGACTGTAAGCTGCAGAAAAATGAAAACCTGCAAATATCCAAATCCAATCTATCAGCTTCGTGCAATGTGGCGGACAGCGAATTTGAGACACTTTTCTTGTTCGTCGAAAATTCAAGCACCCTTATTTTCATCGAGATAATGGCAAGTCAATTGGTTCAGTGTCAAACTAGAAGCAAATCACATGAATGCCTTTCTTGAACGTCAACGTTGGCTAGTTGCTGAATGGCGGTTGCTTAGTTTTTCTTCAAAACTTCTTGTGATCTACGGTTTGTTCATGTTGATTGCTCTGCTATTGACTTATTTTGGGTCTTTCACAGATAGCAGACTCATCCGTGACGTTGGTGTGTGGGTCAAGCCGATGAAGTTTATGGCGTCTACTGCCCTGTTTGCATTGACGAGTATTTGGGTACTCAAAGTTGCAAATTCAAATATTGATCAATTGCACATTTTTAAATGGGTAGTTGTTTTGATAGTAGTCACTTCGTTGTTTGAGGTGGTCTATATCAGCTATCAAGCGTCTCTAGCTTCGGCATCGCATTACAACGTTAGCGATCCTATACATGCTTTTATGTTTGGACTGATGGGAGTTGCAGCGGTAGGACTGACGGCTTCGCAAGTGTGGATTGCATGGTTAATATGGAAAGAGCAAAGCCATGCTGTCATACCGACTGCAACTTGGGGCGTCATTATTGGATTGCTACTGACCTTTATTCTTTCAACTGTCAGCGGATTCATGCTTGGAGGTAACCAGCCTCCAGCGGGTCAAGGCCTACCTGTTGTGGGCTGGCATTTATACAAAGACATACGTCCTGCACATTTTCTTGGTGTTCATGCTCAGCAATTGATTCCACTGTGTGGACTTTTTGCTGTGAAATTCTTGGGATCTTTTTCAACTTCAGGTCTAGTTATTTTGTCAATGCTGTACCTGTTACTCTGGGCAATTCTCACTGTTCTAAGTCTATGAATGGTCATTCAGCAGTTAACGCATCTAAAAATTGAATCGCCCCAACTGAGGCGTAATCTTCTTGGTTTGAATTGCAAAATACATCCACATATTTGACTGCCGAGTCTAGTGATGAAAGATTTCTAAACTTATCCTCTCGGGGTTTTTTTCTTGACACATGGGTTAAATTTAGCGGGACTAAAAATGCGTTTAGCCAAGTTACCTTGTCAGATTTAGAATTTTTCCCCCAATCCGAACAAGAAGGGTTGCCAAATAAATGCTGGCTGTTGGCGTTTACTGTAAAAAGTGTCAGTAAGTATAAAAAAACTGTTACAGCACGAAAATTCATAAGTATGATGATAAATAAACAATTAATTATAGTTGCATAGGCATTTAAAAAATACTAAAAAAATACATTGTCATCTTTTATTGGTAAACGTACGGTAAAACAGGTTCCAGTGTTGAGAGCAGTGTTGAATGTGATGGATCCTTTATGTGATTCAACAATTGTTTTGCTGAGCCATAAACCTATTCCCATACCAGACTCCTTATTGGTCCGAAGCAGTTCAAATATGTTCGATTTAATCTCTGGGGAAATGCCTGACCCGTTATCTGTGACCGTCAATTCTAAAAAATCCATACATAAATCTGTTTTTATAACAATCTGTTTTTGAATAGTTATGTCTGATGGAAATGATTCGCTGGCATTGGTAATTAGATTTAAAATTACCTGCTGTAATTGTGATTTATCTCCCGTTAGAAGTAGTGGCCTTCCATGGAGTTGCAGGTCAATATCAATATGATGTCTTTGCATAGTTGATGAACTAATTAGCATCACTTCATTAACCAAATCATTAAAATTAAAAGTTGTAACTACACGATTTCCATTTCTAAACATATTACGAAGTGTTTGGATGATGGTAGCGGCACGTTGATTGGCTTTTTTTAAGCCATCCATTGCATTTTGTATATTTGTGTTTTCATTCAATTTGATTGATTGGTTATTAATCACAAGATCAATCATTTCTGTATTCATTTGAATGACTGCCAATGGTTGGTTGAGTTCATGCGCCAGACTTGCCACCAAGGCTCCCATGCCTGCGGTTTTATTGAAAATACTCAGTTGCCGAATGATTTCTTCTCTTTCTTCAAGCAATTTTTTTAACTTCACGCTGCTCAGACGCATGGCATCAGCACGTTCATTGCTGATGATCAGTTCTTCTGCCAATGCTAATTTTTTTCTTTCTGCAATCTCTAAAAATATTCTCAAAAATGCAATATTGCTTAGGGTAATGGCAATGAATTGCCCAATCACCATAATGCCCTGGTGCCAACTCGGCGCATACAAATCATCAATCGTTCCAGCCATCACCACGCCGATAGTTCGAACGCCCAATGTGACACTGAATGTCAGTCCTGCCCACATCAGTAATTGAGATCCCAGTGTAGGTTGACGTTGAAAAAGCTTATGCCCAATTCGAAAATAGTCAAAGCAAAGCAATGCGTAAAAAGCATTGAATAAGATCAGCGCTTGCCATTCAGCATCCCACACACCAATCAGCAGACAAAAACTAATGAAATACGCAGCATTAGCTAGGTGATAAGCCATGTACGGGCGTGATTGCGATTCAGGTTGCAAGTACATGCGAAGTGCCACCATCCGCCCCCAATTACCGGACAACATCAACAGTTGTGCCACATAAAAAAACACAAGTTCTGGCAGAGCCCCTCGCATGGAAAGCAGAACGACGGCAACGCCGCTAACTATGCCTGAGAGACACCAAAGTTTGACTTGTTTGCTTCTATATTCTTGGAGGGCAAACCATATGGCTCCGTGCAAGATCAAATAGACCAAGCAAATCATGAAAATAGTAGTTTGCGTATCCAGTCTCATGGCGTGAAAGACTTCACTTGTTGAAGCTCATTTTTTTGTACTCGTACAGATCTTTGACGTAACTGCTTGATGCAGATTATTCGCTAGGGTTTGTTTTTTTGGCCATTAAAAATGCAGGAATATTATGTAATGGCTGGGACGATGTTCCACTGGCCCTTTTAATATCCATGAACACCAACTCGGGAAGTTCAATGCCTAATTTTTTTGCATAAAGTCTGGCATACCAAATCATGGGTTGTGCGTTTTTATTAAAAGGTTCTGAATTACCTTCTTCTATTGCCAAGATTTGCTCGGCCCGCAACCCAAGCTTTTTAGCCATGTCTTCAATGGTCCAATTTGTGCCTTCTCTTGTTTGTTGTAACAGGCGGCCGACCTCAAACAATTTTTCTTGGTGTGAAGAACTGTACATGACCATACTTATTGGTACAAAGAGGTATTCATGCACCAGAATATGGCATTTAAGCTTTGTTCTGGATATACCTAAATGGGGAAATCTCCATAAATTTTCATGCTTTTCTCTGCGCTAACTATTAATAATTAATTTTTTTATGTTTAATTCCATTTAGACTGGCAACTCTATTCATGGAAAAATTGCAAGCATGGTTTCTTTAGGACATATCTATTTAGTAGATGACGACCATGAAATTCGTCTTCACTTGGGTAATCTATTGCGACAACTCAATTACGGAGTCAGCTCATTTTCAAGTGCCGATGAATTTTTGCGCACAGCAATCAAGGCATCGCCCTCGGTTTTGTTGCTCGACATGCGCATGCCATTGATAAGCGGACTGGAATTACATCAACTATTGAGACAACAAGACTGGATTAATCCTGTCATTTACATGAGTGGCGAAAGCCACACGCAAGAAATTATTGATGCCATGAAAGGTGGCGCTATAGATTTTTTATGTAAACCGTTTACACAGACTCAGTTGATTGAAGTAATTAACAAAGGATTGGCTTTGGATACGCTGCGCCAAGCCTCGCATACACGTTTATTAAATGCATCGGCAATGCATAAATCTTTGAGTCGCAAAGAGCAGCAGATTTTTTCACTGATGTTGCTCGGTCATGGCAATAAAAGCATCGCCAGTGAAATTGGTTTGATGCCAGATACGGTGAAGAAGCATCGCGCACAAATTTTTGAAAAGATGCAAGTTAGTTCGTTGGTCGAATTGTTGGCTTTATGTAAAGATTTTTTTCCGTCGGGAAATGATGTCATATTTGATTGAATTGCGGTAACGGACAATGTCTAAATCATGCGGTCAGCTTTTGATAAGGCGAACGCTGTTGAGCAGATGTGTCTTGAATGCAATTGCTACTGGCGGTAAATGTTTCTTTGCGGGGTGCACGATATGCCAGTGCGACATGATGGGAAACCCTGTGACGTTGATGATAGCTACCCCATGTTCCTTTTGATGTCCGTGTAATGCGTGTTTTGACACCACGCCGATACCTAAGCCACCGGCAACGGCTTCTTTGATGGCTTCATTACTGCCAAGCTCCATGCGTATATCTGGGCGAAATTTTTGTATTTTGAAGTATTTATCAATTGTCATTCTCGTGCCCGATCCTTTTTCACGCAGGATAAACCTTTGATCTAAAAAACTGTTGAGTGGGACTGAAGTTTTTTTGGTCAGCGGATGGCTATAGGCTGCAATTGGAACCAATGGGTTATGCAAAAAAATATCGTCTACGAGATCCATGTCAGTGGGCGGTTGGGACATGATGTACAAATCATCTAGATTTTCTCGCATACGCATAAGTACACCATCACGGTTCAGTATCTCAAGTGATATATCTATGTCAGGATATTTTTTGCAGAACTGACCGATCAGGCGCGGCATGAAATATTTCGCCGTGCTCACAACAGCTATTTTGAGTTTTCCCCGTGTCAGTCCTTTGGCCGCATCAATCGATTGCTCGAAGTTGGACCAAGCGTTCAGCATCTCACGAGCTGTACTGGCCAATTCTTTTCCTGCATCAGTGAAATAAATTTTTTTGGAAATAACTTCATACAGCGGCAAGCCAACAGCATTACTTATTTCCTTGAGTTGCATGGATACGGTGGGTTGTGTGACATGCGTTGATTTGGCTGCAGCGCTGACACTTCCCGCATCAAATACTGCCAAAAAAATTCGCAGTTGTTTGAATGTAATATTCATAGATATATATCTATATATTGACTCATAATAATTGATTTTACATTATGTATATTTCTGCTTAGGATGCGGGTCAGGAGGCTATGCAATGCAGGTATTTCTTGACCCGGCAATCTTATTTTTTGTGTTGGGTGTGTTAGCGGCAAGTGTCAAATCTAACCTAGAGATCCCATCCGCTATCTCACGCTTTTTATCGTTGTACCTGTTGATGGCCTTGGGATTGAAAGGTGGATTTGCTTTGGCGCATTCAGGCTTCACCCGTGAGGTGGCCACCAGTTTGGGATCTGCCATTGCGCTTGCCGTGGTCATACCGCTTATAGGGTATGCCGTTTTGAGAAGATATTTGTCGGGATTTGATGCGGCGGCAGTGGCGGCGACATACGGTTCGGTCAGCGCTGTTACATTTGTCACGGCAGTTCAATACTTGGATAACAACAGCATTGCATTTGGCGGACATATGGCGGCTGCCATGGCATTGATGGAATCTCCC
>CAMDSU010000058.1 GCA_945907335.1 Bordetella parapertussis
GGCTTTGACAAAACCATGCCCCGGAAAATGCTTGCCGCAATTGGCCATACCGGCTTGCAGCAAACCCTGCATCAGGCTTTTGGCCAGTAGGCCGACGATGCGTGGGTCGCGTGCGAATGCGCGGTCGCCGATGACGCCGCTGCTGCCGAAGTCCAGGTCCAGCACCGGGGTGAAACTCATGTCCACGCCGCAGGCGCGTAACTCGGAGGCCAGCACATAACCGCAAGCGGTGGCCGCATTGGTGGCGTGCATGGCACCGCTGCCCGGCAGCCCGGCGTCGTCTTGCATCCACAGTTCACCGAATGCGCGCATGGGTGGCAAATGCGTAAACCCATCGGTGCGAAACCGCTGCACCCGACCGCCTTCGTGGTCCACCAAAATCAATAAATCACTGCGTACCGATTTGATGTCAGCGCACAGCGCCGTCAACTGCGCGCGATCCACCCAATTGCGGCCAAACAAAATCATGCCGCCGGTCAGCGGGTGAGCGAGGCGTCGCCGGTCGGTGTCGCTCAAAGCGGTTCCCGCAATATCCAAAATCAGCGGCGCGTGTGTATGTGTTTGGCTCATGTTTCTGCTTGTTCAACAATGACATAACTGGTGGCGTAATCGCTTTCATCACTGAGCGACACATGGGCGCTCAACTGTTTGTTGACACACCATTCTTTGAGAACACCGTGCAACACGATGGTCGGTTGTCCACTGGGTTTGCGTCCGACTTCGCAAAGCCGCCAGGTCATGGGCATGCGCATGCCAAGACCAATGGCTTTGCTGAAAGCTTCTTTCACAGAAAACCGCGTGGCCAAGAAACGCACACCGCGATCCGGCCAGCGCGCACTGCGGGCCTGAAAAGTGTCCATCTCCGCAGAGCTGAGAATCTTTAAAGCGAAGCGCTCGCCATGACGTTCCCAGGCGGTGCGTATGCGGCGTATGTCGCAAATGTCCGTGCCAATGCCGTAAATACGGCTCACGGTTTCAAACAATCCAAATAGGCTTGCACTGTCGCGGCGTAGCCGATCTCGAGCGCATCGCCCATGAGTGCGTGTCCGATAGACACTTCTTTCACGTCAGCCACGCCTTGAACAAAATCACGCAGATTGAGCAAATTCAAATCGTGTCCGGCATTCACTTCAAGCCCAGCGTGTTGCGCGGCCAAAGCGGCAGCGCTGAACATTTGCAACACACTGGCGTATATGGGCGTGCCATGCGCCTGCGCGTAAGGCTCGGTATACAACTCCACCCGATCTGCGCCCACTTCAGCCGCAGCGCCCATGGCTCGTGGATCGGCATCCATGAACAAACTGACACGTGCGCCCAAGTCTTTGGCCTCGGCGATCACGTCTTTCAATTTGGCCGCATCTTCGGGAAAGCGCCAGCCGTGGTCTGAGGTGAATTGGTTTTCACCGTCAGGCACGAACGTGACTTGTTGCGGCCGCACCCGACGGACCAAGTCCATCAAATTGTGAAACGGATTACCTTCGATGTTGTATTCGCGATCTGGCCAATCTTTGAGCAGTGCGGCCAAGTCATGCACATCGCCGGGGCGAATATGCCGCTGGTCCGGGCGCGGATGCACGGTGATGCCATGCGCACCAGCTTGCAAGCACAGCGTGGCCGCGCGGGTGACGCTGGGAATACCCAGCAAGCGTGTGTTGCGCAACAGCGCGACTTTGTTCAGATTGACTGAAAGATGTGTATTCATAAGGATTGCAATTCCATCATCACTTGGCGGGTGCGTAAGCTGTTGACACCACAATGGTAGTGCAACAGATTGCGTAACTGGGTTTGCAGGGCTGCGCGGTCTTCGCTGCTCCATTGTGCACAAACACGCAACAAACGGGTCAACGCATCGGCTTGGTCGAGTGCAGCATCCAACTGCAACCATTGCGTGCCACTCAAAAAAGGTGCCTGCGTGCTGGCACGCAAACCGGCTTCTGCAAGCAAGGCATAGCTTTTGTCGGCTTGCAGGGGTTGCAAAGTCAAGGTTTGCAAAGCCAGGTCTGGCAGAAAACCAATATCACGCAGCAGCAGCAATTCAAAAGCACGCAGCAAAGGCGCAGTGGTGTTCTCCAAACCGCTGGCCAACACTTGAACGGCTTGGCGGTATATGTCAAACAATGCAGCATGCGGGTCGTCACGTGCCAACAACCGCAACACCAGTTCATTCAAGTAATAGCCTGACAGCAATGCGTCGCCCGTCGGCATGACATGACCGCCTGCCCAGTCGGCTGCCTTGAGCGTACGGATTTCGCCTTCGCCACCGAAGTTCACGGTGATCGGTTGCAATGGAAGCAACACCGCGCGTAACTGCGATGTCGGTCGCTTAGCACCCTTGGCCACCAGCGCCACCCTGCCCCAATGGCGGGTAAACACTTCAAGAATTAAACTGGACTCGCTCCAGTCGTAATGGTGAAGCACGAACGCTGGTTCGTCCAACACCCGTTGCATGGTGCTTCTACTCGTAGCCAAAGCTGCGCACCCGCGCTTCGTCATCGGCCCAGCCGGAGCGCACCTTCACCCACAGCTCTAAAAACACTTTGGCGTCCATCAACTTTTCCAACTCTTGGCGCGCCAGTGTGCCGATTTGTTTCAAACGCTCGCCACCCTCACCAATCACCATGGCTTTGTGGCCGTCGCGCTCGACAATGATGGTGGCCGCCACCCGCACCATGCGCGACACGGTTTTGCCCGGCTCCTCGGTGAATTTATCTATGACAACCGTGGAGGTGTAAGGCAGTTCGTCACCGGTCAAGCGAAACAGTTTTTCGCGGATCATTTCGCTGACCAGAAATTTTTCACTGCGATCGGTCAGTTCGTCAGCGGTGTACCACCAGGCTTGCTCGGGCAAATATTTTTCGCATTGCACCAGCAGGCGTTGAATGTCTTTGGCATTTTTCGCTGACATGGGCATCAACTCGGCGAACCCGTGCTTCTCTTGCATCTCTTGCAGCCACTGCGCGATTTCATGGCGCTGATTCACTTTGTCGAGTTTGTTGGCCACCAAAATGCACGGAATATTTTTGCTGAGCAAGCGCAACACCTTGGCGTCTGCGTCGGCAAAACTGCCGGCATTGACCACGAACAGCACCAGGTCCACATCACCCACTGCACCGAGCACAGTTTTATTCAGCGAGCGGTTCAAGGCATTGGCATGCGCAGTTTGAAAACCAGGTGTATCGACAAAAATAAATTGGGTGTTGTCGGCATTGTGTATGCCAGTGATGCGGTGGCGCGTGGTCTGCGCCTTGCGCGAAGTGATGCTGATTTTCTGGCCAACCAAGGCGTTGAGCAAGGTGGATTTACCGACGTTGGGTTTGCCGACAATGGCCACGGTGCCACAGCGTTGCGGGCCTAGGTTTGGTTCTGTGCTGTCTGTCATTGCGGATGCTCCTTGAGCCATTGGAGCATGGCGAGTGCAGCGGCTTGCTCGCCACTGCGTCTGGAACTACCGATACCGCGCTGGGACTGCTTGAGCTCGGCCACTTCGCATTCCACATCAAAGGTTTGCTGATGCGCCGCACCGGTAGTGCCCACCACGCGGTACACCGGCAACTGCCAACGGCGCGCCTGCAACCATTCTTGCAATTCGGTTTTCGGGTCTTTGGCAGAAACGGTCATGCTTGGCGACAAATCGACCTTGTCGAACAAACGCAGCACCAGTTGTTGTGCGGCGTCATAGCCCGCATCCAAAAAAACCGCGCCAATCACAGCTTCTAGTGCATCCGCAAGAATCGAGGGGCGATGCTGGCCACCCGAGCGCATTTCTCCTTCACCCAAGCGCACCATGCCAGTCAAACCAAGTTCAGTCGCGAGTTTATGCAAGGTTTCTTGCTTGACCAGATTGGCGCGTACGCGTGACAAATCGCCTTCAGGAAGTTGTTGCAATGCTTGATAAAGCATGCGCGACACAGCTAAGTTGAGTACCGAGTCACCCAAAAACTCGAGGCGCTCGTTGTGAGGATTGCCAAAACTGCGGTGCGTGAGTGCCAGCACCAGCAATTTTTCATCGATAAAACGAAATTGCAAGCGTTCTTGCAAGCCCTCATGGGTTTTGGCGTCAGACACCTGCCCCATGCTCAGTCGAAACTGCCGATGCGCGACAGATTGGAGAAATTCATCCAGACAAAAAAGGCTTTGCCGACGATATTTTTGTCAGGCACAAACCCCCAGTATCGCGAATCCAAGGAATTGTCCCGGTTGTCCCCCATCATGAAGTAATGACCCTCAGGCACTGTGCACTCCAAACCTTCGACACTGTAGGTGCAGTTTTCTTTGAAAGAAAAATCATCGATGCCGCTGACAAAGTTGGGCGCAGTCTCTTCATTGAGCAAGCGAATTTTGCGCAAGGTCTTCATGTCAGCGGGCGCGCTGCCAATCGGCATGTCTTCTTCGAACTGTTTGCTGTAGCGCATATTGTCCGCGTCAAAAAACTCGGGGATGGACGCCTTGCTAACGGGCTGGCCATTGATGGTCAGTTTTTTGTTCAGATAAGCGACTTTGTCTCCCGGCACACCAACCACACGCTTGATGTAATCGAGGCTGGGTTTGGGCGGATAGCGAAACACCATGACATCGCCACGCATAACCGGGGTGCCGGATGTGACTTGGTAATTGATGACGGGCAGTCGGATACCGTAGTGGTATTTGTTGACCAAGATCAGATCGCCGACATGCAAGGTGGGAATCATGGAGCCAGACGGTATTTTGAACGGCTCAAACAAAAATGAGCGCAAGAAAAACACCGCTGCAATGACGGGAAACAAGCCGGCGGTCCAATCCATCCACCAAGGTTGGCGCAGCAGTTCTTCACGCGAACGGTGAAAAGCCTCTTCGTTATCGGCGGCAGTGATACCTTGATTTTTCAATTCAACCAATCGGCTGGCATGTTGTGCATCGAGTTGCATCGCCGCCGCACGGCGGCGCGGCAGGTAAAACAATTGTTCAGCCAGCCAATACACACCGCTCACGGCCGTGGCCAACAACAACAGCAACGCAAAAGAACCCTCAATGCGGCCGCTGTACCAACCGATGGCGTAAGCCACAAACCCACTGAGAACGATGGCGGTGAGGGTCGACATCAATCTTCCACCTGCAATATCGCCAAAAAGGCTTCTTGGGGCACTTCCACTGATCCGATTTGTTTCATGCGTTTCTTACCTGCTTTTTGTTTCTCTAGAAGTTTGCGCTTGCGGCTGATATCGCCACCGTAGCATTTTGCCAGTACGTTTTTACGCAAGGCCTTGATGGTCTCACGCGCAATGATGTTGGCACCTATGGCGGCTTGAATGGCCACGTCAAACATTTGACGGCTGATGATTTCGCGCATCTTGGCCACCACCGCACGGCCTCGGTACTGGGATTGGGCACGATGCACGATGATAGAAAGCGCATCAACCCGTTCGCCATTGAGCAGGATGTCGACTTTCACCACATCGGCAGCGCGGTATTCCTTGAATTCGTAGTCCATAGAGGCATAGCCACGGCTGACGCTTTTGAGCTTGTCAAAGAAGTCGAGCACGATTTCGCCCAAGGGCATTTCATAGGTCAGCATGACTTGGCGACCGTGGTAAGCCATGTTCAATTGCACACCGCGCTTTTGATTGGCCAAGGTCATGACCGCGCCCACGTAATCTTGTGGCATATACAAATGCACGGTCACAATGGGTTCGCGAATTTCTTCCATCTTGCTGGCTTCTGGCATTTTGGAAGGGTTCTCCACCATCACCAATTCACCATCTGCACGCATCACTTGGTAGACCACGCTGGGCGCGGTAGTGATCAAGTCCTGGTCAAACTCCCGCTCAAGGCGTTCTTGCACGATTTCCATGTGCAGCAAACCTAAAAAACCGCAGCGAAAACCAAAGCCCAGCGCTTGTGACACCTCGGGTTCGTAGCGCAAGGAGGAATCATTTAGCTTGAGTTTTTCCAATGCATCGCGCAATGCGTCGTACTGGTTGGCTTCAGTGGGGTACAAACCGGCGAACACTTGGGGCTGTATTTCTTTGAAGCCGGGCAAAGCCTGTTCTGCCGGTCCCAAGTTGTTAGGCAGCTTTTTTTCCAGTGTGATGGTGTCACCCACTTTTGCCGCTTGCAGTTCTTTGATGCCCGCAATGACGTAACCCACTTCACCGGCTTGCAAAGAATCGCGCGGCTCGTTGGCTGGCGTGAACACACCAAGGTTGTCGGCGTTGTAGACCGTCCCGGTGGCCATCATTTTGAAACGCTCACCTTTGTTCAGATGTCCGTCAACCACGCGCACCAGCATGACCACACCTACGTAGGTGTCAAACCAACTGTCGACGATCATGGCGCGCAGCGGCGCGTCCGGCTTGCCTTTGGGTGCCGGGATTTTGGCGACCACGGCTTCGAGAATCTCTTCCACGCCCATACCAGTTTTGGCGGAACACGGGATCGCATCGGTGGCATCAATGCCAATGACATCTTCAATTTCTAATTTGGCGTTGTCAGGATCGGCAGAGGCCAAATCCATTTTGTTGAGCACGGGCACCACTTCAACACCAAGGTCTAGCGCGGTGTAGCAATTGGCCACGGTCTGCGCTTCCACACCTTGGCTGGCATCCACCACCAGCAATGCGCCTTCGCATGCTGACAACGAACGGCTGACTTCATATGAAAAGTCGACATGGCCGGGCGTATCGATCAAATTGAGGTTGTAAATCTGTCCGTCTTTGGCTTTGTAACGCAGTGCAGCGGTCTGTGCCTTGATGGTTATCCCACGCTCTTTTTCGATGTCCATCGAGTCCAGTACCTGCGCTTCCATCTCTCTGTCGCTCAAGCCGCCGCAGCGTTGAATGATGCGGTCTGCCAGCGTAGATTTGCCGTGGTCAATGTGCGCGATGATGGAAAAATTTCTGATGTGGTTCATCAATGCAAGCTGTTAAGTAATTGAATTTACAGAGGAGAAAGCCATAAAAAAGGGCGCGTCAGGTGATGACGCGCCCGGAACCAACAATCTATGGCAACTGCGATAGTTGGGACTTCATTGTAGGCAGAAAGCCCGCCGGGGTGGCCCCCAAAAAGCCTTGCCCAACCCCGTTGCAAGTCAACGATAACATATTTATACACAGTTTATTAACAATTCAGTTTAAGAAAAATCAGGATAACTTGTGGGTGATCTGTGGATCAATATGTACAAGTCGACAAACATGCCATATTGTGGAGAAATTGCGGTCACATATACCCAGATTCACAGTTTGATACCCTGACTTAGATTGAAATTCATTTTTTTTGACACTGAAGTTAGCTTGCGCTTACATCAAAAATATTTTTCAGGCCGTTGGAAGAATCCATCATTCGCCTATGCCAAGGGTTAACCCTTGACTCGGGCAAACTGACTCATCGGGGTCGAATCACGGTGTATTGCGACCACTCGCCACGACGCAACAACACGCTGACTGCTTTGGCTTTGTCCAATTTGGACAGGACCTGGGCGAATGCTTTGGTGTCATTGACTTCAGAGTTGGCGATTTGCGTGATCACATCCCCCTCACGGATACCCGCACGCAAGGCTGGCTCAGCCACAGCATCCACCCTGACGCCACCGCGCAATTTCAATTCTTTTTTCAAGGCTTCCGACAGATCACTGACAGTCAAACCCAGCAATTGCGCGGCGGTGTTGGTCTCAGGTGCTTTTTCTGCGGCAGCGGGCTTGGCAGCCACTTTGTCCGGCTCGAACTCGCCCACGGTGATGGCCACTTCACGGGTCGCGCCACGGCGCAACAAGGTGAGCTTGCTGTTCGTACCAGGCTTGGTGTTGCCCACGGTACGCGGCAAATCAGAAGATTTTTCAATGGTCTTGCCATCGAACTTGAGAATGATGTCGCCCGCCTCGATGCCTACTTTTTCAGCCGGCGAGCCAGGCTCAACGCTGCTGACAAATGCGCCTTGGGGTTTGGCCATGCCCAGCGACTCGGCCACTTCTTTGGTGACTTCACCAATGCCCACACCGAGCCGTCCGCGTTGCACGCGCCCACTGGCACGCAGTTGGTTGCTGACATTGGCGGCCTCGTCAATTGGAATAGCAAAGGAAATGCCCATAAAGCCGCCAGAGCGTGAATAAATCTGGCTGTTGATACCGATGACTTCGCCGCGCATGTTAATCAAGGGACCGCCTGAATTGCCGGGGTTAATGGCCACATCGGTTTGAATGAATGGCAAGTAGTCGCCGGTGTCACGGCCCTTGGCACTGACGATACCTGCGGTGACAGTGTTCTCTAAACCGAAGGGAGAACCAATCGCCATGACCCACTCGCCCACTTTGAGTTTGTTCGGGTCGCCCAATTTGACAGTCGGCAAGCCGGTGGCTTCAATTTTCACCACCGCTACATCGGTGCGTTTGTCAGAACCCACAATGCGGGCGATGAATTCGCGTTTGTCGGTCAGGGTCACAATGACTTGCTGTGCGCCATCCACGACATGGGCATTGGTCATGATGAAGCCGTCTGCCGTCAAAATGAAGCCGGAGCCCACGCCGCGAGGCTGGTCTTCGGGCTGCTGCTGGGGCCGGTTGGGACGCTGTTGGCGCGGTGCATTCGGCATTGGGACACCAAAAAAGCGACGGAACAACTCTTGCATTTCTTCGTCTTGCGGATCACCCGGTGGATTTTGGGCCGCCGCTTGTGGTGCCGCTTTGTCGACAGTACGGATATTGACCACGGAAGGACCGACTTGCTCGACCAAATCGGTGAAGTCTGGCAATGTGCGGTTTTGTGCCACAGCCTGCGACTGCAAACCCGGCAGACCAGCCGTGGCCAGTGACATCAGCAATACTGCCAATAAAGAAAAAACATGTTTGCGAACGTACAAAGAATGAAACATCTTTTTTGATCTCCCAAAAGGTATAGCAACAGTTTTAACGCGAAACAAGCATTCGAGGCGGACGTGCTTCAATAGCCCCTGACATGTCAGCATTTGCTGCCAGACTAGATGCGCTTGAATAAAAGCGTACCGTTGGTACCGCCGAAACCGAAATTGTTTTTCACTGCCACGTCAATGCGCATGTCGCGTGCCGTGTTGGCGCAGAAATCCAGATCACATTCGGGGTCGGGATGATGCAAATTGATGGTGGGTGGGGCTTTTTGCTCATGCACTGCCAGCACAGTGAATACGCTTTCAATACCGCCAGCGCCGCCCAACAAATGTCCGGTCATAGATTTGGTTGAACTGATGACCATTTTGTGCGCATGGGCACCGAAAGCCGCTTTGATGGCGTGGGTTTCATTGATATCGCCCAACGGTGTGGATGTACCGTGCGCATTCAGGTAATCCACTTGGTCAGGCGACATTTGCGCATTTTTCAACGCCGCCAACATGGAGCGACGTGGGCCGTCCATATTGGGTGCGGTCATGTGACCCGCGTCAGCACTGCGGCCATACCCTGCAAGTTCGGCGTAAATGCGCGCACCTCTGGCTTTGGCGTATTCATACTCCTCCAGCACCAGCACGCCAGCGCCTTCGCCCAAAACAAACCCATCACGGTCTTTGTCCCATGGGCGGGAAGCGGTTTTGGGGTCGTCATTGCGGGTAGACAAAGCGCGCATGGCGGCAAAGCCGCCCAAGCCCAATGGCGAAATAGTGGCTTCCGCACCACCGGCGACCATGACATCCGCGTC
>CAMDSU010000059.1 GCA_945907335.1 Bordetella parapertussis
TGTTCTTCTCTGCCAGCCTTCGCCTGAAAGCTTGGATAGACATTGTCGTGCCAGTCGGAATGTTTTTCAGTTCTTGCGCAACCTCAATGGGGCATGAAATGTGGAGCTTTGATCCTTTGGGGATGCCCGCGAAATCCTTTTCAAGGATGACATGGTGGGGCGGTTTGGCATTCATTTTTTCGCCCCATGTTTTCTTTGCTCTTGGCACTTTTTTACTCCGGTAATGTCGTCGGCGTTAGTTTGCCGACAAAAGTATTTGGTGCAAATAATCCCCGTGAAAACCCTGAATTTCTTGAAGACTTTCTAATTGCCAGGGCGCTCCCTTAGCCAGTATTCCTCAACCCCGCCGCAATGCCGTTGATAGACAAATGGATGCCGCGTTGCGCCCGTTCGTCGCTGATGCCAGCGCGGTAACGGCGAATCAGTTCAACTTGTAAATGGTGCAGAGGATCGATGTAGGGAAAACGGTGTTTGATGGACTGTGCCAGCGACGGGTTATTGGCCAAACGCTGTTTGGCACCGGTGATCCACTGCAAGGCCTCTGCAGTGCGTTGCCATTCGGTTTCAATGGCTTTGAAGATTTTTTTGCGCAACTTGGCGTCTTCTACCAATTCGGCATAACGAGAAGCAAGAGCCAAGTCTGACTTGGCCATCACCATGTCCATGTTCGAGAGCAGGGTGCGAAAGAAAGGCCAGTCTTTGTGCATGCGGCGCAACATTGCCAAGGCCTGTGCGCGTGACATCGACGGGTGATCATTTAAAAAGGTATGTACCGCCGACCCAAACCCCAACCAACCGGGCAGTGTCAATCGGCACTGGCCCCAGCTGAATCCCCAGGGAATGGCCCGCAGATCTTCGATACGCTGCGAGGGTTTGCGCGAGGCCGGGCGCGAACCAATGTTCAAGCCGGCAATTTCTCGCAATGGCGTGGCTTGAAAAAAATACTCGCTGAAGCCGGGTGTGTCGTAAACCAGCGCGCGGTAGGCTTTCATGCTGTGCAGCGACAACTGTTCGGCGGCTTCGATGAAACTCCGCGGCGCACGCCGCTGCGCAGGCAATAAGGTGGCTTCAAGCGTGGCTGCCACCAAGGTTTCTAAGTTACGCCGCCCCAGACTCGGGTTGGCATATTTGGAATTGATCACTTCACCTTGTTCGGTCAGCCGGATTTGACCGCGCACCGTGCCGGGTGGCTGCGCCAATATGGCGTCAAAACTGGGGCCGCCGCCTCGCCCGACCGTGCCACCGCGCCCATGGAACAAGCGCAAGGTGATGCCGTGCAATGCTTCCAGCGTGTTGAAGACATCGACCAAGGCAATTTCGGCCTGATAAAGAGACCAGTTGCTGGTGAAGATGCCGCCGTCTTTGTTGCTGTCCGAGTAGCCGAGCATGATGTCTTGCTCGCCACCGCTGCGCGCCAACAGCGCCGCCATGCCCGGCAATGCAAAATAGTCGCGCATGATCTGCGGTGCTTGTTGCAAGTCTTCAATCGTTTCAAACAATGGCACAGCGATGAGCTCTGCCACCGCACCGCTGGCCAAACTGCCTTGCAGTAGCCCAGTTTCTTTTTGTAACAACAGCACTTCTAACAGATCGCTGACGGTTTCGGTGTGGCTGATGATGGCGTGTCGAATGGCCGCTTTGCCATGTTGTTGGCGAATACGCCGCGCAGTTTCAAAAATCGTCAATTCAGACACGCTATGCGCGCTGTAAGCGTGGCCGGGAATGCGCAGCGGACGCGGGTCATTCAAGGCTTGCAACAACAATGATTGGCGTGTTGTTTCGTCTGACTTCAAATAGTTTGCTTCAATGCCTGCGGCTTTGAATAACTCTGCGATAACGAGTTCATGTTGGTCCGAGCTTTGGCGCAAATCGACCGTGGCAAGGTGAAAGCCAAACACTTGCACCGCACGTATCAGGGGCCGCAAACGCGGCAAGGCCAAGGCTTGGGCATGTTGCTCGCTCAAGGCATTGTTAAGTACCTGTAAGTCATGCACAAAGGCATCGGCATCGGGGTAAGGCTGCTGTGGCGACAAAGCGTGGCGCGAGGCTTGTTTTCCGGTGAGGTGCAGCAAACTGGCGGCCAGCCGTGCATATATGAACGTCAGGCTACGTCGATAAGGTTCATCTTGTCGGTGCGCATTGGTGTCTGGCGATGAGTTGGCCAGTGCTTGCAATGTTTTGGGCACGCCCACCAACATGGCCGAGGTAGACAACTCGCTGCCCAGCAAATGCACCTCGGTCAGGTAATGGCGCAACACCACTTCACATTGGCGTTTCATGGCCAAGTCAAGCGTGTCTGCATTGACGTTGGGGTTGCCGTCACGGTCCCCGCCCATCCATTGGCCCATGCGAAAAAAGGACGCAATCGGTTGACCGCCCAATTCGTTTTCTAAATCAGCGTAGAGCTTGGGAATTTCTGCCAAAAAAGTGGATTCGTAATAGCCCATGGCATTTTCAATTTCGTCGGCCACGGTGAGTTTGGTGAACCGCAGCAAACGTGTTTGCCACAGTTGTAAAACACGGGCGCGCACCAAGGCTTCGACTTGCGCTAATTGACGCGTACTGGTGGCATCTTGACCGCGCGAGACGATGTCATCTCGGCTTTGCAAACAAGCAGCAATGCCGCGTTCAGCATCCAAAATACTTTTGCGTTGCACTTCAGTAGGGTGTGCGGTCAGCACCGGAGAAATATGGGCATGTTCCAACGCTTGTCGGATGGCTTTGGGGCTGACCCCTGCGGCTTTGAGTTTGCCCAATGAAGAGGTCAGACTGCCCGGATAAACATCACCGGCTCGGTCATGCGCTTGCTGTCGGCGAATATGGTGTTGGTCTTCGGCAAGATTGGCCAAGTGGCTGAAATAAGTGAATGCACGAATCACGCTGACGGCTTGGTCGCTGCTGAGCGCGGCCAGGAGTTTCTTCAGGGCGGTCCCGGCTTGGGTGTCCGCATCGCGCCGAAAGGCCACTGACAAACGGCGAATTTGTTCAACCAATGCAAACGCTTTGTCGCCTTCTTGCTCGCGAATGATGTCGCCTAATATGCGTCCGAGCCATCGGATATCGTCGACCAAGGGCCTTTCGTGACTGGATAAAGCGGGGGAGTTGGACTTGCGTGCTGGTGGGCGTTGGGGCTTGGGCATCATGGGCGGAATCTGCTGGCTATAGAGGAAAACCACGAGATGCGTGCATGCTAGCATCGACCAGACCCATCAGTAGACGGCCTTTGGTCACTTGTTTTGAGCACACCACATCTCACCATTGCGACGCGCGAAAGTCGCCTGGCCTTATGGCAGGCACACCACATGCAAGACCTGCTGCGCGCGCGCGGATGTCAGGTCGACATACTCGGCATGACCACCCAAGGCGACCAAATCCTTGACCGATCACTCAGCAAAGTCGGCGGCAAAGGTTTGTTCGTCAAAGAACTCGAAGTGGCGCTGGAAGAAGGTCGCGCCGATCTGGCGGTGCATTCACTCAAAGATGTGCCCATGGACATGCCCGAAGGCTTTGAATTGGCTTGTGTCATGGAGCGTGAAGACCCCAGAGACGCGTGGGTGTCATCGCAATATGCCAGCTTGCAAGATTTGCCCTTCGGCGCGGTGGTGGGCACGTCGAGTTTGCGCCGCACGGTGTTGCTGCGTCATTTGCGCCCCGACTTGCAGATTGAACCATTGCGCGGTAACTTGGACACGCGCTTGCGCAAATTGGACGAAGGCCACTACGCGGGCATTGTGTTGGCTGCTGCAGGTCTTAAGCGACTCGGGTTGGGCGAACGTATCCGGCATATTTTTGACACCAAAGACATGTTGCCCGCCGCCGGGCAAGGCGCCTTGGGTATCGAAATTCGCGCTGCGCGTGACGATGTACGCAATGTGTTGCAGCCACTCGCACACCAAGTCACTTGGTTGGCCGTTGCCGCTGAGCGTGCTGTCAGCCGTGCCATGGGGGGCAGTTGCTCCATGCCGCTGGCCGCCCATGCGGTGTTGCATGGCAATGTCCTCGATTTGCACGCCGCCTGGGGCAACCCTGACCTGACCAGCACTACTTTGGTTCGGGCGCACAGCCAAGGCGAAGTGACTACCTTGGAAGATGCGGAAGCCCTGGGCTTGTCGGCGGCACGCCAACTGCGGGCGCAGGGAGCAGGTTGATTGGGACACGGACGCCGTGTCATCTTGACCCGTCCGAGCAGCGAGAGCCAGGCTTGGGTCAGTGGTTTGCAACAAGCCCACTACCATGTCTTTCATTGGCCGTTGATAGACATTGCACCGGTTCAGCATACCCAGTCTTTTCACGACATGGCTGCCAGTGCAGCCAGTTGCCAAGCCATCATGTTTGTCAGTCGCAATGCAGTCACGCATGCATTTGCCGCAGGATTGCAAGTGGCCAGGGGAAACGGCCCACGTTATTGGGCGACCGGCCCCGGCACCCGTCAAGCTTTGCTCGACAGTGGCGTGCCTGCTGCGCGTATTGATGCGCCGCCTGCCGATGCGATCCAATTTGACACCGAGGCCTTGTGGCAACAGGTGCGTCACCAAGTGCACGCCCACCAAACTGTCTGGATATTACGCGGTGCAGATGCCGATCACACCGACACTGCGATGCAAGGTGTAGGGCGCGACTGGTTGATGCAGCAACTGATCAAAGCCGGTGTGCCGGTGAAAACATTGGCGGTTTACCAGCGGGTCTGTCCGCAATGGGACTCAGCGCAACTCGCTCTGGCCAATGCGGCCGCCAGCGATGGCAGCGTGTGGATTTTTACCAGTTCTCAAGCGATTGCCCATTTGAAACAACTGCTACCAGAGGTGCTTTGGAAGGCGGCCAAGGCGATCGCCACCCACGACCGAATTGCGCAAGCTGCCGTTCAAGCGGGTGTTGGCAAGGTGGTGGTTTGTAAACCTGCACTGAGCGAATTGCTGTCGTCATTAGAATCGCTGGCATGAGCAGTGCCCCTGACAAAGACCCTTCCCCTCTCACTGCAACCCCGCCGTTGACTATGCGCACATCCTGGTGGCGACAACGCTTGCCATGGCTGACGCTGGTGTTGGTGGTGTTGTGCGCAGTCGCTTGTTTGCAGTTGTGGATCAAACTCTCCACCATCCAAGAGCAATTGGCACGGCAAAGTGCAGATGCCACCCAGTTGTCAGTGCAGGCCAACAGCCTGGCCAAACGTGCCGAAGAAATCACCCAAGAGACAGCAGCCAAGGTCACCTTGCTCGACTTGCGCTTGAACGAAGTTGCACTGCAACGCACCCAACTCGAAGAACTGATCCAAAGCTTGTCGCGTTCCCGCGATGAAAACTTGGTGGTTGACATTGAATCTGCACTGGGGTTGGCGCAACAACAAGCCGAGTTGACCGGCAGTGTTCAGCCGATGCTGGCGGCTTTGCAAACCGCACAGAAACGTTTGGCGAAAGTGCCTCAACCCAGGCTGGCTCCGGTGATGCGTGCCATTCAGCACGACATCGAACGCTTGCAATCGGCATCCACCACAGACATTCCCGGCTTGCTGATTCGCTTGGATGAATTGGTGGTCTTGGTCGAAAACCTGTCCTTGCTAAACGCGGTGGGCAATGCCAACCGGTCCGTACACAATCCGCAAAGCAAACCATTACCCACTTGGCCACTCATTTGGCAAAACAAAGATTGGTCAGGGCTGGGGCAGCGTGTATGGGCAGAGTTGTCAGGTTTGGTCCGAGTCAGCCGTATCGAGCAACCCGAAGCTGTGATGTTGTCTCCCGAGCAAGGTTTTTTTGTGCGTGAAAACCTCAAACTGCGGCTGCTCAATGCCCGGCTCGGTTTATTGTCTCGCCAAATGTCATCCGCGCGTAACGATTTGGCATTGGCTGAGCGCGAGTTGATACATTTTTTTGACCTCAACAACCGCCAGGGCCAATCCGCAAAAGGCTTGATGAAGCAAGTTCAGTCGCAAATACTGCAAACCGATATGCCGCGCTTGGACAGTTCGTTGTCAGCGTTGGCGACAGCGGCGGCGGGGCGCTGATATGCGTTGGTCTTTGTGGCTGTTGGCGCTGTTTGGTGTGGCGGTCGCCACAGCCTTGGGTTTGAGTTTGCAATGGGGCACTGTGACCGTGTTCATTGCGCCCTACCGTGTAGACCTGTCGCTCAATCTGGTGATCTTGGGTTTGTTGCTCGGTTTTGTGTTGTGTTATGCGGCACTGCGCGGCGTACTTGGCTTCATGGAATTACCGGTGCAGGCCCGCAGGTGGCGTACACAGCAAAGAGAACATGCGGCACAACAGGGCTTGCTCAACGCCATGGTGATGTGGATGGCGGGACGCTTCTTGCGTTCGCGCAAGGCGGCATTGCAGTCTTTGGGGCAGGTCGAACAATTGCTGTTGCATGGCGAGTCCCCACATTTACCAGCGTGGCGACTCATGCGCAGTCTGTTGCATTTGCTGGCCGCTGAAAGTGCGCATGCTTTGCGCGACCAAGCGGCCCGCGATGCGCATTTTCAACAGGCCTTAGACCATGCACCAGGTACCCGCATGGAGCAGCGTCTTGAATTGCGTGACGCCGCTTACTTGAATGCCACTCGCTGGGCATTGCATGACCGTGACAGCCAGCAAGCCCAACAGTTTTTGTCCCAGTTGCCACTGGGCGCATCGCGCCGAACAGTGGCCTTGCGTTTGCGCTTGAAAGCAGATCGACTGGGGCAACAGCATTTGCCAGCGCTTGACACGGCACGCTTGCTTGCCAAACACGGCGCATTTTCAGCGTCTGCGGCCCGCAGTTTGTTGCGCGGATTGGCCATTGCTTGCTTGGATGAATGCCATGACAGCAGTCAGTTGCAGTCAAGTTGGGCGTTGTTGCAGCCCGATGAGCAGACCATGGCAGATATTGCGCTGCATGCTGCGCAACGCTTGCTGGTCTTGCGTGGCGATCCGCAATTGGCTTTGAAATGGATGACCCCAGTGTGGCAGCAATTGACGAATGCGGATGACACATTGGCTTCTGCACAACGACAAAAGCTGGTGCAAGTGTTGTCAGATGCGCTACACGAAATGGAACCTGACAGCGAGTGGTTGTCCCGCATAGAGCAAGCGCGTTTGGTCAATCCGCGCAGCTTAGAGTTGCAATACCTCAGCGGTATGGTGTGCTTGCGCCATGGTCTGTGGGGCAAAGCTCAGCAAATGCTTGAGCAAGTGGCGCCCCGGCTGGCATCATCGGCGCTGTTACAACGTCAGGCTTGGCGGGCCTTGGCTGAATTGGCCGAACACAAGGGTGATACCGCACAGGCACTGGCTTGCTGGAAGTTATCGGCCAAGGTATGACCGACAACTGTTAGGACCAGCCAGTCCTGCAATTTTTTATGGTGCGCGGTTATCCTCGAACGGCATGTGCATTTGCGACAAATCGCGCTTGGTTTCCACCAGAATCAGCGGGCCCTCGTCCAATACCACAGGCGCTGGACGCTCGCGTGGCACATGAACAGGCCGCGGCTCTGCAGCAATCGCTGCTTTCACTATGGCAATGCGCTCCGGGTTGGAGTTGATCCATTCCAAACCGCTGGACTGCGCCACCTGTTGCAACTGCTCCATGGGCAAGTCAAACGTGCTGACCTTGGGCATCGCCGTGGATGTGGAGGCAACTGTCGTGGTTGCTGCCACAGGCGTATGCGCGTGTTCTTGTGCGACAGGTGCATGACCGGTGTCTGATGCATGTGATGCAATGCCGTCATCTGACTGACCAGCTCTGGCTTGGCGTTCACGCCCAGGACGCTCGCGACCACGGCGCTCGCGGCGTTCATTGCCACGCTCGCCTTGTGGCGACACGGATTGACCGTCTTCGATGCGTTGTGTTGCATGGAGGTCTGCGTCAGGGGCGTGAATCGCTTCATCTGCAGATGTGTTTGTTTCGCCGGCCGGCATTTGTGTAGAACGCTCGCCACGGCGTGTGCGTCCGCGTCTGCCGTCGTTGCGTTCGCGCCCTTGGCGTGGCGGTCTGTCGCCATTGGCGTTGTCCGCCAGTTCTGCGGATTGCGCAGATGCGTCTTGATTGCCACTGTCATCCATGCGGGGCTCTTGGCGTTGACGCTCTGGTCGCTCACCACGTGCGTTGCGGCTTGGGCGGCCTTCATTGCGCTCACCGTTGCGCACTTCAGATTTTTCAGTGCGTTCGGTGCGGTCATTGCGGTCAGGGCGTGCTTCACCGCGTTCGGAACGTTCACCACGGCGTCCGCCGCGTCGTCCATCTGAGCCGCCGCGACCACCGCTGCGGCCGTCGCTGCGTTCGCCTGGTTTGCCGCTGGTGGAAGGTTTGTCGGTGGTTGGTGCAACGGGTGTGCTGTCGCCGCCAAACAAGCCTTTGAGCCAGCCGAAGAAGCCTTTTTCAGCAGGAGCCGGGGCGCTTGTCGATGGTTTCGCAGGTGCATTGCGTGTGTCCGCCACACGTGCCGGACGCGCTTCAGCAGCCGGCGCTGGCATGTCAGGCAACACGCCTTTGATGACCGGTGTTTGTTTGTTGGTCGGTTCTTGCGAACGACGGGTAACCGCTGTCGGGTCTTCGATTTCTTCGGCCATTTTGTAGCTGGCTTGGATGCTGTCTAAGCGCGGGTCGTCGTGTTTCAGGCGTTCGAGTTTGTAGTTCGGTGTCTCCAGCCCTTTGTTCGGGATCAGCAACACATGGGTGCGTTGCTTCAACTCGATCTTGGCGATTTCCGGACGCTTTTCATTCAACAAGAACGACGCGACTTCCACCGGCACTTGCGCGTGCACGGCGGCGGTGTTTTCTTTCATTGACTCTTCTTGGATGATCCGCAAAATTTGCAGCGCCGAGCTTTCGGTGTCGCGCACATGGCCGGAGCCGCCGCAACGCGGGCAGGGAATCGATGCGCCTTCTGAGAGTGCCGGGCGCAAGCGCTGACGGCTCATTTCCATCAAACCAAATTTGCTGATGGTGCCGAATTGCACACGGGCACGGTCTTGGCGCAGCGCATCGCGCAAGCGGTTTTCCACTTCGCGGCGGTTTTTCGATTCGTCCATGTCGATGAAGTCGATGACGATCAGGCCGCCCAAATCGCGCAAACGCATTTGGCGAGCCACTTCGTCGGCGGCTTCCAAGTTGGTGCGGGTGGCGGTTTCTTCGATGTCGCCGCCTTTGATGGCGCGCGCGGAGTTGACGTCCACCGACACCAGCGCTTCGGTGTGGTCAATCACGATGGCGCCGCCCGAGGGCAGTGTCACGGTGCGGGCATACGCAGATTCAATCTGATGCTCAATTTGGAAACGGCTGAAAAGCGGCGTGTCGTCGCGGTAGCGTTTGACACGCGCAGCATGCTCGGGCATGACGTGCGCCATGAACTGCTGTGCTTGGTCGTAAATGTCGTCGGTGTCGATCAGGATGTCGCCGATGTCATTGTTGAAATAGTCGCGGATAGCGCGAATCACCAAGCTGGATTCTTGGTAAATCAGGAACGCGCCCTTGCCGCCTTTGGCTGCGCCGTCAATGGCGGTCCACAGTTTGAGCAAGTAGTTCAAGTCCCATTGCAATTCGGGGGCGCTGCGGCCGATGCCGGCAGTGCGCGCGATGATGCTGGAGCCGGAGGGGTATTCCAGCTGGTCCATGGCTTCTTTGAGTTCAGCCCGGTCATCGCC
>CAMDSU010000060.1 GCA_945907335.1 Bordetella parapertussis
CACAGATTGACTGCCTTTTTCTTTCTCTGGTTTAACAACATGCAATTGATTCCCGGTCGGTCTTTACTGTTGGCGGTTTTGCTGTGTATCACCCAATGGCCAATAGCTTTCGCCCAAACTGGCGGCGAACGACCTCTGGCGGTAGAAGATTTGGCGCCCATTGCCCTTTACGACCCGACGCCCGCTACCTTGACGCCAACCGATGCGCAAACAGACTTGTGGGAACGGATTCGCCGTGGTTTTGCCATGCCGGACCTGCAAGTGGATTTGGTGCAAGACCGTGAGCAATGGTATGCACAACGACCTGAATACATCCATCGCATGACCCAGCGTTCCAGCAAATACCTCTTCCACATCGTCGAAGAAATTGAACGCCGAGGCATGCCTACCGAACTCGCTTTGCTGCCGTTCATTGAAAGCGCATTCAATCCGCAAGCCGTGTCCTCTGCCAGGGCCAGCGGTATGTGGCAATTCATGCCCCGCACCGGCAAAGACTTTGACTTGAAGCAAAACGCATTCCGCGATGACCGCCGCGATGTGTTGGCTTCAACCCGTGCAGCTCTAGACTATTTGCAAAGACTCCACGGCATGTTTGGTGATTGGCATTTGGCACTTGCGGCTTATAACTGGGGCGAGGGCAATGTCAGTCGATCGCTGTCGCGCAACCAGCGTATCGGCGCGCCATTGGTCTATACAGAACTGAAAATGCCTGCTGAAACCCGCATGTACGTGCCCAAATTGCAAGCCATCAAAAATGTGGTGGCCAACCCGCAAGCACTTGGGGTCAATTTGCCGAGTATTCCCAATCACCCGTATTTCAAATCTGTGCCCTTGCCGCGTGACATGGATGTGGCCCTGATTGCCCGACTGGCTGAAGTGTCTTCAGATGACTTCAAAGCATTGAACCCCTCAGCGCACCGACCCGTCATGCTGGCAGGTGGAACGCCTCAAATTCTGCTGCCTTGGGACAGCGCCGAAATTTTTCAACGCAATATGCTGGCTTATGAAGGCAGCTTGGCCAGTTGGACGGTCTGGGTCGCCAACAAAAACATGAAGGTTCCTGATGTAGCCAAGCGCTACAACATGAGCGAGGAAGAATTCAGGCAGATCAATAAAATTCCTCCTCGCATGCTGATCAAGGCGGGCTCCGCATTACTGGTGCCGCGCATGTCGCACCACCATACCGACGTGTCCGCCAAACTGGCTGACAGCGGACAACTCAATTTGGCGCCAGATGTGGCCATGCGAAAACACATCATCAAAGCACGTAAAAACGACAGCTTGGTGTTGATTGCAAAACGCTACAAGGTCACCGCAGACCAAGTGGCGCAATGGAATGGACTGTCAGTCAACAGTCCGCTTCGCCCCGGCCAAAAAATCAGCTTGATGCTTCCAGCCAAGGCCAAGGGCAAAAAAGTCAAAGCACCCGCCGCTGCTGCCAGAAAAAAAGCACGCCCATGAGTGCGCTTAAATTTTGAAGCGTTTTTTTGCTTGAAGCATAAATTCGTTTGTATAGGTCACAGCCGAAGCATTGCGTTCTGATGCGCTGGCTGGCTCCCATACATTGTGAATGCGTAATGCATTGGCATAAGCCTCTTGCGACAAAATACCATCGATTGAAAAACTGTCGCGCAAATTCTCAATAGCGTTCAAATAAATCGCTCGATCAGGCATAAACACACTGTCCGTCATGGTGTGTAGCAAATCCGAGGGACCTGCCGTACGTAACCATTTCAAGGCACGCGCCACAGCATTGACCAAGGATTGGCAGGTTTTAGGGTCTTTGGTCACCAAAGCCGTGGGGACACACACACAGTTGCCGGGCAACATGCCTGAAAAAATACGCGTGCTTTCTCTGACCGAACGCAAATTGCGAACAATGTTTATTTCACCGCGTTTGTCCAACACAGTCATCAGCGGATCGGACGCGCACAGCGCATCTACCAAGCCATTTTTAATGGCTTGAATCGCGTTCAGGCTACTGCCCAATGGCACGAACGAAACCCGCTGTTGGTTTACCCCCGCTTGCAGCAACATGAAATCCACACAACGATGGGCAAATGAATCTAACTCCAGGACACCAATACGGTATCCCTCAAAGTCCTTTAAGTTTTTGAAGCCGGGCAAGGTTTTTTTGGAAACCCCGAGCGCCAACTGCGGGGTTCTGCCGGTTTGCATCACAGAACGCCATGTGTCGTCACGGCGGCTGCCATGTAAGGTTTGTGTGAATGGCAACGACCAAGCCACCGTACCCGTGCTTGCTGCAGTGGTAAACAAATTCACAGGCTGCTCAATGATGTCCACCAATAAGCCTTCAGCTTTGAAATAGCCCAATTGAAGGGCTAAAAGTACAGGCAAATGCACCAAGCTTGACACATCATCCATTGCCAAAACCAAGCGGGCTTTGTCGGATTGAGCGCTGACCGGCGTCGGGCCGTAGAGCACACCCAGGGTACCCGCCAAAATCAGCTTGGCCCACTGACGGCGCGCGGATACATCGTACTCAGGCCTGTATTTGTTATGAACTTCCATCGGCCAAGCTTAAAAGACCATTGGCATTTGCACATCGGTAGCTTCCCCCTTGGTGAAATCCCCAAAGCGTCGGCTCAAGTACTGCGTCGGTCTGCCAGTGCGTGGGCGATGGTGCCAAGGTCTACAAATTCAAGTTCACTGCCGACGGGGACGCCCCTGGCCAAGCGTGTCACGGTCAGGCCTTTGCGTTTGAAGATTTCACTCAAGGCATGGGCTGTGGCCTCTCCTTCTGCCGTGAAATTGGTCGCCAAAATGATTTCTTGCACAACACCATCACCCGCACGGTCAATCAGTTTTTGTAAACCTATGTCTTTGGGGCCCATGCCTTCTATGGGATTGAGCTTGCCCATCAACACAAAATACATGCCTTGGTAAGCCAACGTGCGCTCCACAGCCGACTGGTCAGATGGGGTTTCCACCACACACAAACGGGTCAGGTCACGTTGTGTGTCCATGCATGTGCCGCACACATCAAACTCGGTGAGTGTGTGGCAACGCTGGCAATGTTTCACAGCAGCCACTGCGCTCAGCAATGCCTGCGACAACAACTGTGCACCCTCGCGGTCATGTTGCAACAAATGAAACGCCATGCGCGATGCGGAGCGTTCGCCTACCCCAGGCAGCCTTTTCAAGGCCTGCACCAAGACCTGCAATGCGCTGTGGTCGCGCATCAGAAAGGCAGTTTCATACCGCCCGGCAGCCCCGGCATACCGCCGGTGAGCTTGCCCATTTTGGCTTCAGAGGTTTCTTCTGCTTTGCGTGCAGCATCGTTGAATGCCGCTGCGATCAAATCTTCCAGCATCTCTTTGTCGTCGGTCATCAAACTGGCATCAATAGAGACCCGTTTGACCTCGTGCTTGCAAGTCATGAGAATTTTGACCAAGCCCGAACCGGCCTCGCCTGTGACTTCAATGAAAGCCAATTCTTCTTGGGCTTTTTTCAAATTTTCCTGCATGGCCTGGGCCTGCTTCATGAGACCAGCGAGTTGACCTTTGTTAAACATATCTGTCTTTCAGTGGGTAAGGGTTTTGATGGAGCCGGGAACGATTTTCGCGTCAAATTCTGTGATCAGTTGCTGCACCACTGGATCGTTCAAAATTTCCTCTTCAACGTCGGATAAACGCTGCTGCTGTTTCTGCGCCAAACGAATTGCGGGCGAATCAGCGACATCCCCGATTTGCGTGACCAAGGTCACACTGTGACCCGCTTCGTGCAAAGCATTTTGTAAGCGCTCCACATTGGCAGGTGACACCAAAGACTCCCGTTCGACTTGAAGCACCCAACGGGTAGCTTCGCGCTGCACACATTGCGACTGCATGGCCAGTTCACGCGTCATTGCTTGAATTTTTTGGCCCGTGAGCAATTGCTCAACCACCACAAACCATGCCTGTGCCAAGGTGCTGTCGCTTGTTGGCGCAGCTTGCAACGGCGGCGGGATCTTCGTTGGTTCGGGTGAAGAAATGGGAGCTGAGATTTGCGCTTTGGCTGGCGCTACAACAACTGGCTGAACTTCAGCGGATTTCAGTGTTTTTTTTTCAGCCGATTCAGAAGCGGGTTTAAATGCAAACAAGCGTAACAACACCATGGTCAGCGCGGCAAATTCGTCGCTGGCCAGTCCCAATTCAGTGCGGCCATGCAAACACATGCTGTAGAGCAACTGGGTTTCGTCGGCAGGCATCAGCGCAGCCAACTCGGCAATGCGCAGCGCATCCGGGTCCGGGTCTGAGGAGTCATCGCTGGCAGTCGGTACAGTTTGTTGGACAGCCATGCGTTGCAACACCATGCACATCTCTTCCAGCAATGAACTGGCTGATAAACCCATTTGGCGCATGACGTCACAGGTGGCGACAACTGCTTGTCCATCAGAGTTCGCCAGCGCCTCAATCAAGGTGAATACATGGCTGCGGTCCACACTACCCAGCATGTCACGCACCGAAGACTCTACCAATTTGCCGTTGCCAAAAGCAATGGCCTGATCGGTCAACGACAAAGCATCACGCATGGAACCGCGGGCGGCCCGGGCAATCAATCGCAACGCTTGCACATCAGATTCAATCTGTTCTGCGGGAAGTACATGCTGCAAATGTTCCACAATGGTTTGGGCAGCCATGGGTCGCAGATTGAACTGCAAACAACGTGACAAAACCGTCACAGGTACTTTATGCGGGTCGGTGGTGGCCAGTACAAATTTCAAATATTCAGGTGGTTCTTCCAAAGTTTTGAGCATGGCATTGAAGGCATGCCCGGTCAGCATGTGCACCTCGTCGATCATGAAAACTTTGAAGCGCCCTTGCACTGGTTTGTACACCGCTTGCTCGAGCAATTGCTGAATTTCATCGACACTTCGGTTGGACGCTGCATCGAGTTCGGTGTAGTCGACAAAATGCCCGGCATCGATATCGGTACAAGCAGCGCACACGCCGCAAGGTTGTTCAGTGATGCCGATTTCGCAATTGAGCGATTTCGCCAAAATACGTGACACCGTTGTCTTGCCAACCCCTCTTGTGCCCGTGAATAAATAGGCATGGTGCAGTCGTTGGCTACGCAAGGCATTGGTCAAGGCTTGCACAACGTGTGATTGCCCCACCAACTGTTCAAAAGTTTTGGGACGGTATTTGCGGGCGAGCACCAGATAGGACATCCGGTCATTCTACGGGGCGTACAATTTAAAGCGACGGGCCTTCCCGCATGGTGAAGCGGCCAACCGGGTCAGGTGGGGAACCAAGCAGCCCTAACTGTGGAGCCAGTGCCGGGGTCAAGGCTCGTCAACTTCTATACCTGCCCCAATAAATGGGATTCAATTCCCGTCATCAAATACCCTCAGCACATCCGAATGGAACTCGCGGTTGTACAAAATCGCCACGATCAATACCGTCGTGACCATAAAAAACAGCGGCGAAAAAAACCATCCCATGGTCGCGAATGAAAAGTAATAGGCGCGTAATCCATCATTGAATGTTTCTGCAGCCAACCCGGTCATGGCCGCCACACGCTGGGCATAGTCGTCGCGCCGGTCAATATGTTTGTGAAAAAATTCTGGCGATGGCAAGGCCCCAATCATCAAGGCCACGAATGTGTATTGACGCATAGACCAAGAAAACCTGAAAAATGCATACACAAAAATAGACATCAAAATCAATATCTTGAATTCAAATACCAATATCGGAGTGGCCTGCGAAAAAGGAATTTCCCGGACAAATTCAGCGGCCTTGTCGGTTGTACCCATCAATGCGATCAAGCCACCCATGATGATGATGGTGGTTGACGAGAAAAAAGATGGCGTGTGTGAGAGGGTTTGCGTGATGATGCCGTCCAGCACGCGTGGGTCACGGGTCAAGGACTCTTTGATCCAGCGCAATCGAAAGCGGTTGGTGGCAGCCAAGATGGAATGACGGTGCACCGCCAAGCGGCGGGCGAATACCGCATAGCCGGTCCACATGGCCATGAAGAAACACAGCGCCAGCCAATCCAACCAAGGCAATAAGCTCAGTATTTTCATGAATCGATACTAACCGACAAATACCAGACCGACTCGTGCTCGATCCAGTCTTTGCGGACGCTGAAAACCCTGAGCCTTTAGCAAAGTGTTCAATCAGCCATGAATGCTTTTGGCGATCTCGGCCACACGTTTGCCATAGGCGCGGGCCGTGTCCAAATCGCCGTCGGGAATATCCGCAGCTGGGCTGGTCGGGCCTACTTGCGCCATGACACCAGACGCCGACCCCAAACGGTTCAAGTGCCCGTCGTTGCCTTCGGTTTGACCCACCCAGATCATGCCCAGTTGCATGCTCAGCGTCATGAAATATTGCAAGGTTGAAAGCTTGTCGCCGCTTGGGTTGCTGGAAATCGTGAAGCCTCCCGCAACCTTGTTTTTCCAAGAGCCATTCATCCAATACTTGGAAGTTGCGTCAGCCACTTTTTTGAACTGCCATGAAGCCATGCCCATGTAGGTAGGAGAGCCAAAAATAATGCCTTGGGATTGCTCCAGTATTTCCCAATCGCTTTTGCTCAATTCACCCTCGGGGCTGATGGCGATCAATTGCGCTTGTGCGCCCTCTGCCACTGCTTGCGCAACACGTTGGGTATGGCCATAGCCTGAGTGGTAAACAACTGCTGTCTTGCTCATTGGTGTGATGTCCTGTGAATGAAAAAATTATGCCGCCAGGTCAAACAACAGCACTTCGGCTTGGCGTGCGTAGCCCAAGTGCAATTCAGTTTCATCGGTGATCAGCAATGCGTCTCCCGCATTCAGCGACTGACCGTTGGCCGTCAATGTGCCGCTGATCAGGTGCAAATACTGTTTTCTTTTGCTGTTCAAGGGCTGATGGAAAGATTCGTCACCGTCAAACAGTCCTGCAAATACATGGGCATCTGCATGAATTTTGACCGCGTGTGCTTGCGACTGCGGCCCGGCCACCAAGGTCAATTTGCCGCGTTTGCTTTCCGTAGGCACGGTTTTTTGTTCATAACTGGGCGTCACACCTGCACGGTCAGGCAATATCCAGATTTGTAAAAAATGGGTCTGTTGTTGTGGTGCATGGTTGAACTCGCTGTGGCGTACGCCAGTGCCTGCACTCATGCGCTGTATGTCCCCGGGCGGAATGGCTTTCACATTGCCCATGCTGTCTTGGTGGGCCAATTCGCCGCTCAGCACATAACTGATGATTTCCATGTCTTGGTGGCCGTGGGTGCCAAACCCGGTACCTGGGGCGATACGGTCTTCGTTGATGACCCGCAAGTTGCCCCAACCCATATGGGCTGGGTCGTGGTAACCCGCAAACGAAAAACTGTGGTGGGACTGCAACCAACCGTGGTCTGCCCATCCCCTGTCCTCTGATTTACGCAATATCAACATGTGTCGCCCCGCTATTCAAGGGTTTGACTGTAAATCGGGTAAGGGGTGGTCAAGGTTGCGGCGATTGATGGCATCATTCAATTTATTTGATGGATAAGGCCTTGAATGAACTTTGCCAGAGACGTGCTAACCCCGGAAAGCCTGACCATGCTGCAGACCATTGCACGCTTGGGAAGTTTTGCTGCCGCCGCCCGCGAAATGGGTCTGGTGCCCAGCGCCCTGAGCTACCGGGTGCGGCAGATGGAAGAGACGCTGGACGTGTTGTTATTTGACCGGTCGTCACGGCAGGCGAAACTGACGGCGGCGGGCACTGAATTACTGAGCGAAGGCATGCGCCTGCTCAATGACATGGACAGCATCGCCCACCGTATCAAACGGGTGGCAACTGGCTGGGAAAGCCAGTTCACAGTGGTTGTCGACACCATCATTCAACAGCGAATAGTGATGGATTTATGCCAGCATTTTTTGGAGGCCAACCCGCCTACCCGCTTACGCTTGCGAGATGAAACCCTCAGCGGAACCTTGTATGCGTTGACATCGGGACAGGCAGATTTAGCCATCGGTGTTGTCCTCCAAGAGGACCTGCCTTCTGGGTTGCGCTTTGAAGAAATCGGCCCGGTGATGCAATTTGTATTCGCCGTGGCGCCTGGGCATCCGCTTGCTAATACCGGCCACCCCTTGAGCGATGCAGATATTCGAGCACACCGTGCTGTGGCGGTCGCTGACTCGGTCCCCCAAGGCAGTGGCATCACCATCGGTCTGCTGGCTGGACAGGATGTACTCACCCTGCCCAGCATGGCCGCCAAGCTCGACGCCCAATTGCGTGGCTTAGGGGCTGGTTTTTTGCCAGAACCCATGGCCAGACCCTACATAGAGCGCGGCGAGTTGGTGGAATGCACCGTATTGCGCCCGCAACGCAGTGGCAAAATTACCTATGCTTGGCGTGACCACCCAAGACACCGCGCGGTTCCCGCCGGAGATCGCGCCTTGCAATGGTGGTTGGCGCAACTCAAACATACGCACACTCGCCAAGCCTTATTGGGACAAGCCATGGGTTCGCAAGCTGCCACAAGGGTGTAGAGTTGGGATATGAAACATACAGCTGTCATTGGCGCCGGCATGGCCGGTATCGCTCTCGCCCGCACTCTGATGCAAGCCGGCCACCGGGTCAGTGTGTTTGAAAAAAGCCATGGTGCAGGTGGCCGCATGGCCACACGAAATACGCCCTACGGCAACTTTGACCATGGGGTGCAATATTTCACCATCCGTGACCCGCAATTCATGAAAGCCATCACCAGCGTGCCTGGCACGCCAGAAATTTGCCGAGCATGGAGCGCCAATGCTGTTCGGGTATTGGACCCCTTGGGTCGTGTCATAGAGGCGCCGCTGCCTTTGAGGGAACCGCATTTTGTGGCGGCCCCCGGAATGAACAGCCTGTTGCGACACTGGGCGCAACCATTGCAAGACGCGAATGCTTTGCATCTGCAGTCGCAAGTACAGTTTTTACGGAAATCGCCGGCTTCGGGCAAGACCTGGGAGCTTGCCTGCAGTGACGGGGCTTTGCATACTGGCTTTGACCAAGTGGTATTGGCCATTCCCCATGTGCAGGTAGACTATTTGTTGCGGCAGTCGGGTGCGCCTGCAGCCGGTTTCAACGGACTGCGAGACATGTCTGGGGTTGAGGTAGCACCATGTTGGACCTTGATGCTGGCCTATCCGCTGGCGCAACCCACCATGAACCATTTGGGCCCCCAATGGAACGCCGCACGCAGCACCCACCATCGGGTCGCTTGGATTTGCAGAGAGTCTTCCAAACCAGGACGCTCATCTGTCGAGCGCTGGACGGTTCAGGCCAGTGCGCAATGGTCACAACACCATTTGGAAGATGATGCTGACAGAGTGCAGGCAAAGTTGTTAAAGGCGTTTTCTGAATTGACCGGGATCCGCGCAGAACCGGGGTTCGCCCAAACGCATTTGTGGCGTTACGCCAAAACTGTTCAACCGTTGGGTAAAAAGCACCTGTGGGACCCGAAGTTAAACCTCGGGGTATGCGGTGACTGGCTGTTGGGGC
>CAMDSU010000061.1 GCA_945907335.1 Bordetella parapertussis
ATAGGCGAGAAAATTTTCCACTGCGGTAAGCCGGGTAACGCTGCCACGGTCAAGCTCTTGACCAATCTGTTGTGGTTTGTGGGCGCTGCCACCATTGGCGAGGCCTTGATGCTGGGGGCCAAAGCGGGGGTGCCACTGAACGTCGTGCAAGAGGCTATTACATCCAGTGCGGGCGACAGCTGGGTGGCTCGCCACGACATCCCATCCATTTTTGCCGGTCACTACGACCCGAGTTTTTCGTTGGCCTTGTGTTGCAAAGACTTGGGTTTGGTGAACCAAATTGCCCAGTCGCAAGGCTACTCGCTCCCCATGGGCGCCCACGCTCAAACCTTGTTTGAAGAGGCCAGAGCCCGTTACGGAGATGATGCGGCCGAGCTGCACGTGGTGAAGTTGCTGGAAGAACGTGTTGGCATGTTGCTGCGTCCACCGCATGGCGAGGCTGTCTAACCATGAGCCGTCAGTCTGAATTGATTAAAGAAGCGATGCGCCATATGCCGGAGGGCGTGGCTGAAAATTACCGCTACTGGGGACCCGACCGCACCGTCTTCATCCAACGTGCCAAGGGCTGCGAATTGGTCGATGTGGACGGCAAAACCTATGTCGATTTCCGTTTGGGCTATGGGCCAGTCATTCTGGGTTATGGCGATGAGCGTGTTGATAAGGCGGTGATTGCACAAATACAAAGCGGCGGCACCTTGACCGGTTTTGCCACCGAACTCGACACCTTGGTGGTGCAGCAAATCAAAGCTTTGTGCCCGCAGATACAGAAGATGCGTTTTGCCAATTCCGGAACCGAAGCAGTGATGGGTGCGGTGCGTACCGCACGGGGTTTTACGGGGCGCGAGCGGATGGCAACCGTGGAAGGGGGCTTTCACGGCCTCTACGATGAGTTGATGTGGAAGTCCGACATCGAAAACTGGGACGCTCACAGCGGCCAAGCACCTAAGGTGATACCCTTTGGCGCAGGTATTCCCCCTAAGACCCACGACTTGGTCGACATCATTGGTTTAAACGACTTTGGTGCCTTGGAAGATTTGTTTAAGCGTCATGACCACCAACTAGCTTGCGTGGTGCTTGAGCCCATCATCGGCAATGCGGGAAGCATAGCGGCGAGCCAGGCATGGCTTCAGCGCTTGCGGGATTTATGCACGGCTCATGGCACCTTGTTGATCATCGACGAGGTGAAGTCAGGTTTTCGGGTGGCCAAGGGTGGGGCGCAAGCCTTGTATGGCATTTATGCAGATTTAACGACCTATGCCAAAGCCATGGGCAACGGCTACCCGGTAGCAGCCTTTGGCGGTCGTGCTGATGTCATGGACGTGGTCGGGGCGAATGCTGGTGCCGTCGTGCATGGCGGCACCTACACAGCCAATTTAGTGGGTTTGAGCGCAGCCCATTGCACGTTGAACATCCTGACCCATACAGACGCTTTGGCCACGGTTCACCGTGTAGGCGAACGTGTTCGTGATCTGTTGGGTCGGGTGTTCACGCATGCGGGGATTGAGCACAGGTTTGCCGGTCCTGCCTCCATGCTGGGCATCCACTTCACCCCCACCGTGCCTGAGACTTACCGCGACTGGCGCAAGACCAACAGTAGTTTGTACCAAGCGTTTTGTTGGCAACTCATTGACCGTGGCTTGATGCTCGAACCTGACTCCCGAGAGCCTTGGTTTTTTTGCGAAGCGCACCAATACATGGACTTTGGATGGTTGGAAGATGTAGCGACCCAGTCCATGGCTGCGTGCATCAACAGACGTTTATCTACCTAGTCCGCGTACGAATTGCGTAACGCAGTATTGTTTAATTACCAATGAACGCGGTTTATGCAGGCCACACTTATAGCAACTCATGGTGCCCATGGAGCTAGAGCCGCCAAATGGAGAGCCAGCTTCTTTGGATTTAATGTGTATATCAATACTCAACCAGTCGGCAGCGTGATGCATATGAAAGTTCTTAATGTGATATGTGCGAACACTGTTTACAAATTCCCCTTTAGAAAATCTAATGACCCAGATTAAGGAATACCCCTACCAAAAACCTTAACCATGCCCTAGTCAATTTGGGAAATCTTCCTTATTCTGAAGATTGAACCCTTGGGGTGTTCAATTTATAAAGGAGAACGGTATGAAGTTAAAGTTTTTGCTCTCAGTATCTGCTTCGATGATCATGGGACTGGCTTTTGCGCAAGAAGGTACCCAGCACCACGCACTCAAAGGACCAATTGACGATGCGGCTCTTTCATGGGCTCCCTCCAAATGGGGCGCAGATGACCGAATTGGAAGTGCCAACCACACCAAAAATTCAGCCAATATTGCCCGCGCCTTAAGTACCATCAAACAAAACAAATCAGTCACGATTGGTAAACATTACCACTCAGAAGCCCCTGGCTTTGGCCCTCGCAAATGGAATATGTGGATTCCGGGTACACCTACCGGCGGCCCTTTCGGTAAAAACGCCTTGGTCTACCACGATGAGTTGGTAACAACGCCTATTGGTCAAATTCAAACCCAGTTTGATGGTCCTGGCCACATCTATGTCAACACCTCCAAAGGCCCTATGGGCTACAACGGCATCATCAGCTGGGACGCCTATGAGCGTGGCGCAGGCGACCAAGTGGTTGGCATGGGTCCCCATGGTGTTGATCACATTGCAGAGTTTGGTTTTGTGTGCCGACTCGTGGTCTTGGATGCAGTGGCTTACCGTAAATCGCAGGGCAAGCTATCTGCCGCCGCGGAAATGTTGCCTGTTCCCAAGCAACCTGGTGATATCGGTATCGTTACCGCAGATGATGTGAAAGCCATCGTCCAAGCGCAAGGCCTGAAAGAAATTGGTCCTGGAGACTGCGTCGCTTTGCACACTGGTCAAGGCAATTCATGGGGTGCTTCTAAATTCAAAAAAATGACCTCTGAACAACGCGCGGCAGCACGTGCGCTTTTTGCTGAAGGCGAGCCAGGTTTTGGCATGAGCGCTTGTACCTATTTGGCCAGCCGCGATATCGCTTTGACCATGGGCGACACCTCTGCCAACGATGCGCAACCTGGCAATGAAGAAATGGGCTATGCCGTTCCCTGCCATACTGATATGCAAACTCGACGCGGAATCTGGAATCTGGAAAACGTGGACACCGAGAGCCTGCTCAACGCTGGTGTCAAAGAAGGTGCCTTTATTTGGGCGCCTTTGAAGATCATTGGTGCGACAGGCTCACCTGGCAACCCTATTGTGTTGTATTGAAATTGATCTGACTTAAGTCATCCAAGCACCTTCCGAAAGGAGGGTGCTTTTTTTATCTCTTCTCTATTAAAAAAAGATATTCAGGCGCACATTCAGGTGCACAGACAACAGCCCAGCCTTTTTCTTCGCTGGAGAATCCAAACCAAATATGGGTTTCGTCTTTGATGTCGTTGACTGTGTCCATACGGATCAAGCGCTTAGGTAACTGTTTGTCTGGAAAATTTTTAACCTTAGTAAAAATAGTGTCATAAGCGTCTTGTATGTCTTGTCCTTCAACCTCATAAGCTGCAATACGCCTGAAAAACCGCGCACCCGGCTCTGGCTTGCGTGTTCGGGGAGAAAAGGCCGAAATGAATGGCCGGTCAAAGTAGCTGTTGGGATAGCGCCAGTTCCAGTCGCTGTTGCTGGAAATGAATTGGTTGCAATCAATTTCTGACATGAACTCGATGAGTTTGGGAAAGGTGAAGTTAAACACCGATCGGCAATCCACTTTGCTTTCCTTTTCGTCTGGCGTGTTGCCAGTATGGGCTAACACGGCAGGTGTGGACGCAACAAGGCAAGATGTCAGTGCGACGTTGAATGTATATTGGAATCGATTCACTAAGTGCGAGATTTTCATAACAACCCCATAGTTTGATTCGTATTTTATCTGCTCAGGGGGTTTTCTCCTACTAGCAAAAGCCCCTGGTCAAGATTTAATCGGCACAGATGGTCATGATTTAATCCGCACCAACAGTCGTGGACGAATGAGAAACTTACTCTTTGGTGAAAACAGCATCTATTGGTAATTGCATAGCAGATGCGAGTTGATTAGTTTTTCCTGCCAAAGCTATAACTCGCATTAAATCGGCATGCTGAGCAGATGACATGCCCTTGCTAATGGCTGATGCTGTATGTGAATGAATACAGTAACTGCAAGCGTTGGTGACTGATACCGCGATGTAAATCATTTCTTTGGTCAATGGATCAAGGGCGGAGGGAGTTGCCATGACCGCTTTGACCTCCCGCCAGGTGCTCTCTAGCAAGTCTGGATCAAAGGCCAAATAGCGCCACATGTTGTTGACGAAATCGCTTTGACGGGTTTGTCTGATGTCATCAAAGACAGCTTTGACCTGGGGATGGCTTTCGACATTCGATGGATTTGAAAGTGTGCTCATATGGATTCCTTTGAATCATTTTTGCGACTTTACCAAGAACTGGCCAATACCTTGTTGAGGCTGTCCGATTTTTTGTGCGATATTGATATGTAGGTCTGGGGCCATGCCAATAGGAAAAAGGACAAAGTTCGACTCCTGCGCTGGTGCTCAAACAGAGGAGGGCGGTGAGTCGACTCCATACCCTGACCCCTAACCTCTTAGTCGCGCAATACAACGAGCAATGATAAGCAGCACCCGGGCTAAAGGGTATTGAGGTTTGCTTTTATCCCCCATAGGAATTAACATTTGTTCATGATTGATTGGAACACTTGCCCTTCTTTAGAACTCAACCCCGAGCTGGTTAGTGGAGACTGGGTGTTTCGTGACACCCGTATTCCTGTTGTGGCCTTATTTGAAAATTTAGAAGACGGCGTCAGCATCAACGAGTTTGTTGAGCTGTTTCCTGGTGTGGAGTTAATTCATGCACGCAGCGTTTTAGAACACGCTGCTAAAAGTTCAATGGCGGTTCAGTCGATTTGAAAGTCTTGATTGACAAGTAACTGTTAACTAAATCAAGATTCGCTCCATAACTGCTTTCTTATGCTCAAGCGTGTATCCCACTGAGCCGTAATGTGCAAAATCCGAAACATTGCGTCCATGTCCCGTGATAGCTTCTGCAATTGGAACAGGTACATCACCGCAAGCTTTCAAACGGTCAATGAAAGCATGTCGAAACATGTGAGTCCTAAAGTTCAGGTGGCTCATGCATTTGTTGAGTGTGGCCGCGCACGACGTGTTGCCAACTTCTGAGGCATATTGAGGGATCAGCCATTCACTTTTTTGTATAACGGCACGTCTATGCAGTTCTTTGGCTGCCAGTAGCGAGACGCCAAGCAGGGGTACGCAGCGAATGCTGGCTTGGGTTTTGCGGTCGGTCAGGCTGTTTTTGCGCACCCAGAGGTGTGGAATGTCATGGTCCAACACCAAATCATCTAAGCGAGCCAACACAGGCTCAGAAATTCTCATCCCCGTGTTTAGTTGAATCAGTGCGGCAAGCCTGGATGGAATAGGGTGGCTGAGCAAATGCGCTTTCACCTTACACAATTGCTCTTGGGTGATAGGCGCTATGGTGCGCGACATCTCACCCTCGCCACGGATGTACAAGCGCCGGAACGGGCTAAGTCGATCAATGTCGAGGTGCTTGAACGCCATATTCACCATGGCGTTGATTACAGTGATGTGCCGCCTCACACTGTTTGGATGGAGCCCAGTTGCCAATAGGCAATCTCTGAGCTGGGTGATATGGCAGTGCCGCAATTCGTCCAGCGCCATGTCTCCCAGCTGCACCAGAAATAAGCGGTAAGCATGGTGCGAGACTATTTGAAATTTACGGCGATGCGCCGATGGGTTTTCGCGCATGTAAATTTCAAACGCATCTGAAACTCTATGTCTAACTTCCAATCTCTGTTTAGTTAAGTGCTTTGCTACCAATGCCGACAAAAAGTCTTCATCGAAATTTATGCCGTTTAGGCGGACCTGAGCTTTCGGCAGTATTTGTAATTCATTGGGCAAAACTACAGTTGAAATCGCTTTCATTCCTTGCACAGTTAGAAAATAAAACACTAATTTAGTGTCAGCTTAAGGGGAGGGCAACCAAAGTAAAAATATCCCGACAATTCGGAAGTTTACCGAGCTAATTCAGCGGATCTTTAGCTTGTATCTGACGCTTGAGTTCCATATAAAAGATCTCATGCGATCCAAGAAGTAGTAGCTGACGGGTCTTAGAATTGAAATGATACGGCGTGCAATTGAATGAAGTTGCGCGACAGTAATCAAATAATCAAAATTGTTCGACTCCCGCTCAGGTACTTGAACTGTACTTATAAAAATTAACTTGCGGAACTCTAATCTTTGGTCAAGCAGCTACAAGTTGCAAGCTAACTTTTTTACCTATTACTGCAGCGGCACTGGCGAGAGTGGTGAGGGTTAGGCTTGCATCGTTTTCGTCAAGCAATCTATTTAAGGCAGCGCGGCTTGTGTGTATGCGTTTAGAAAGCTCAGTTTTAGTCAATTTCTGAGCTTTCATTTCTTGGGCTATCTGCCAAGCAATAATTCTTTTCAGGGCAACAGCAGTGCTGGACTCAAGCAGAGATTCCTCTTGCAAAAAATTATTGAAACTCGATCCAATGTTTTTCTTTAACATATCATTTCCTTTTCAAGATCTTTAGACGTTCTTCGATTTAATTCATATCTTGTTTTATTGTTGCTTGTTGCATCAAAAAAATAATATGACTCTCGTGAAGCTGACCCAAAAAGTTCGAGGACTATTACGCTGTCAAATTTGATTGGATTACTTCAAATCACGGTAAAAATTTTCATGCGGTCCAACCGCCTCAAGATACACCAATTTAAGTTCCTCGCCGATTGTGTATCCCAGCAAGTAAAGCTGTCCCTGACTTCGAAATTTATAAACATACAAGGCTGATAAATCACCTTTTTTCTTGTCTCCAATCTTCGGGGAAGATTCAACTGTGGCAACTGCTGCATCTACATCCGATGCAATGTTGTCATGCAGCTTTTTATATTGACGCGCAAATCTGCGGGTCTGTACTGCTTGATACGTCATGTGCGGCTACGTGGTTGAAATGGAGTTGCATCGCTGCGTGGCTCTTTCATCGAAGCTAATACTTGCACAACAAAATCAACTGGAAGTTCAGGATTGTCGATTGCAGCTCGCCCAACAGTTGCCCAAAACTCAATCTGACCAGCAATTGTTCGGTGTTCAGCTTTGGCTTCGCTTTTTGCTTGCTCGTATAGCTGGTTGTCAATTCTTACTGGCATACCCATATTGAAACTCCTTTACTACAAATGTAGTTTAATTTTATAGCATGCTAAAAATTTTCTCAACTGCTGTGTGTTGATGAAATTCAAATTTTTGAAAAATGCCACAAATCCTGTGGCGTATGTTTGACTCCACAACCGGGGCTCGAACAGAGGAGGGCGGAGGCTCGACTCCATGAATTGAAAAGGTAACGTATATTTGAACGTATGGACAGACTTCAAAACATCGAAACCTTTGTACGAGTAGCTCAAACGCAGAACTTTACAGAAGCTGCCAGGCAACTGCGTATCGCGAGGTCCGTTGTAACGAACCGCATACAACAGCTTGAGGAGTATGTGGGTGCACCGCTATTTCACCGAAGCACCAGAGTTGTTCGATTAACTGAAGTTGGTCAGGCATTTCAAAGAGATTGCACAGAGCTTGTATCTAAAGCAAGCGATATCGTCGATCAGATGAGAGACGTGCGTGGGTCACCGGCAGGTACTTTAAGCGTTCATGCGTTGACAGGATTTGTATTAGGTCGATTTGCCTCAGTCATACATGAGTTTCAGGAAATCTATCCAGATATTAAATTAGATCTAAACGTTAGTGATGCAGTTGTTGATCCAGTTAAAGCAGGTGTTGATTGCGCTTTACAAATATTCCCTCCCACCTCGACAGAGTTGATTGCGCGCCCCTTATTTCCAGTTCGACGCGTTTTTTGCGCTACTCCCGCTTATCTTGAAAAGTTTGGAGTGCCCAAGAACCCCAGGGACTTGCACGAGCATAGTTTGGGTTTGTATTCGCGCTATCCAACAAGAGATCAATGGACCTTTTATCACGAAGGAAATGAAATAACTTTGTATCTGAACGCCAAATTATTAACCAACAGTGTTCATTTATTGAAAGAGTACGCTATGGAGAACGCTGGAATTGTTTGCTTGCCCACACTGGTAGCTTCAGATGCGATTCGGGATGGGTTATTAAAAGTTGTGCTCCCAGATCACTTACTTTCTGCCTTTTGGTTGTCTGCTGTATATGCAGGAACCTCTAGAAATGCTTTCAAACTTCGCCTTTTTATCGAGCATATTTCTGTTCAATTTAAGCGACTCCCGCCTTGGGATGCTGAACTGATCGACAGTGGATTGATATCAAAATCCATTGTCACCAGTTAAAAATTAGGGTAATCCCGCTCTATTGTTCGTGAATTACGAACAATAAGGTCGATGGTTAATGGATTCCTATGAAGTCCCATTGCTCTTAAAGTGCATCCACCTGCAGCAAGGCTGTAAATAATTGGAGACTGAAATGAGCTTGCAATATGAAACCAAATTTGGCTCGCTGAAGAATTTCGAAAAGGTCGCGTCGAGCCCATCGCAGATGACGCGAAACATTACGCCTTCTCCAACTGCTTTGATATTGCGAATAAATCCAAGCCTTACGAAAAAGTAGTTTTTGGAAAAAATCAAATTTATGTGCTTGAGGTTCTTAGAACAGAGGGTGCTTCACCTTGGTTCACATGTGCGCACGATGAGTTTGCATTGAACATGGATGCAGACGTCGAAATTCATCTCGTCAAGTTAGATCCATCTCAAGTGGTGAAGGACGAAGAAAAAAACGGCGCCGTGTTGGTCAACGGTGAACCCAAAGGGCAAAAAATGGGTTGGATGAAGCTCAAACGTGGCCATCAAGGCATGCTTCCTAAAAATACCGCATATCAATTTCGTTCAACAGAACCCAGTGTGGTGGTCCTTCAGACATGTCAAGGCGACCTGTCTGTTGAAAAGTGGGCTGACATTTGTCAGACTGCTTAATCACCCATTTCACTTCCTTTTGAAAGATCAAATCATGCAAGCTCAACAAGAAACTTCAGCAGTTTATTCATCTAGTCCTCATGCAGTGACCGGGTATCGCGAATTTAGACTCGGAACGTTCGGATTCAGGCGCGATGAGTATTTTGCCCACATTACATGGACAACGCGAGATGGTCGCCCCTTGTCTCACACCATGGATATTCGTAATTTCTTAGCCGCACTCATGAGAGACGTTGCTTGGGGATTCTTCTATGGTGGTGTGAATTTTGACAATGTGATTGGCACTGTTAACCATTACACATCCGTAGATTTACAGGCAGGTGCGTTCAATGGCAAGATGAAAG
>CAMDSU010000062.1 GCA_945907335.1 Bordetella parapertussis
GGTGTGCACCGTTTGGTCCGCAAATCGCCTTTCGATTCAGCGGGCGGTCGTCACACCAGTTTTGCCAGTATTTTTGTCTACCCCGAAGTTGATGACTCGATTGAAATCGATATCAATCCCGCGGATGTGCGCACCGATACTTTTCGTGCCAGCGGTGCAGGCGGACAACACATCAACAAAACGGATTCAGCAGTGCGCTTGACGCACATTCCCACTGGCATCGTGGTGCAGTGCCAAGACGGTCGCAGCCAGCACAGCAACCGAGATGTCGCTTGGAAGCGCTTGCGTTCCCGTTTGTACGATTTTGAAATGCGCAAACGCATGGAAGCGCAACAAAAACTGGAAGACACCAAAACCGATGTGGGCTGGGGCCATCAAATCCGCAGCTATGTGCTGGACCAAAGCCGCATCAAAGACCTGCGCACCAATGTCGAAATCAGCAACACACAGAAAGTGCTGGACGGCGATCTGGACACTTTCATCGAAGCCTCGCTCAAACAAGGTGTTTGAGGGGCTAAGCAATCGTTATCGGAGAATTTCCCCATGTTTCGTGAAGGCCAGGCCGTGATCACTCGGCGCGAAGACTACCAAGCCCCCGGCTTCTGGATTGACAACGTTGATTTGGTGTTTGACTTGGACCCACTCAAAACCCGCGTCCTCAACACCATGCTGGTAAGGCGCAACCCGGAGGTTGCCGCACAAGCGTTGCGCCTTGACGGCGAAGACCTCAACCTGTCCCGCGTGCTGGTCAACGGTCAGGGTACTTCTTTCAAAATAGATGGCGAGCAATTGGTGCTTGAAAACCTGCCAGAAGGCACTGAGCCTTTTAAGCTGGAAATTTTCACTACGTGCAACCCGTCCAAAAATACCCAACTCAGCGGCTTGTATGTCAGCCAAGACTCCTTCTTCACGCAGTGCGAAGCGCAAGGTTTCAGACGCATCAGTTATTTTCTTGACCGACCCGATGTGATGTCCGTGTTTAGCGTGACCTTGCGTGCTGACAAGCTGTCTTATCCGGTGCTTTTATCTAATGGAAATCTGGTAGAAAAAGGCGATTTGGAAGACGGTCGGCATTTTGCAAAATGGGTAGACCCGCACCATAAACCCAGCTACCTTTTTGCGCTGGTGGCCGGCAAACTGGTTTGTCGTGAACAACGCATCACCGCACGCAACGGCAAAGAACATGTGTTGCAAATATATGTGCGCTCGGGTGACTTGGATAAGACCGACCATGCCATGCAATCCTTGATGGCCAGCATCGCTTGGGACGAAGCACGCTTTGCATTGAGTCTGGATTTAGAACGCTTCATGGTGGTGGCGACTTCGGACTTCAACATGGGTGCCATGGAAAACAAAGGCTTGAATATTTTCAACACCAAATATGTACTGGCCAGCCCTTCCACTGCCACCGACCAAGACTACGCCAACATAGAAAGCGTGGTGGGCCATGAATATTTTCACAACTGGACCGGCAACCGCATCACCTGTCGCGATTGGTTTCAGTTGTCGCTAAAAGAAGGCCTGACCGTTTTTCGCGACCAAGAGTTCAGCCAAGACCTGTGTGACTCGGCATCTGCCCGCGCGGTCAAACGCATTGAAGACGTCCGTCTATTGCGCACGGTGCAATTTGCCGAAGACGCCGGACCGATGGCACACCCAGTGCGCCCCGACAGTTACATGGAGATCAACAATTTCTACACTGTCACGATTTACGAAAAAGGCGCTGAAATTGTCCGCATGATGCAAACCTTGGTCGGGCGTGACGGTTTTGCCATGGGCATGAAGCTTTACTTTCAACGGCATGACGGCCAAGCCGTGACCTGCGATGAATTTGTTCAGGCCATTGCGGATGCCAACCCCACCACCGAGCTTTACAAACAACTCGACGTATTCAAGCGCTGGTATGCGCAATCGGGCACGCCCAAGGTCGATGTGCAAATGTCGCATGACCTCAACACCCAGCGCCTGACATTGCACTTCACACAAAGTTGCCCCGCTACACCCGGTCAGTTGCACAAACTTCCTTTTCTCATCCCTGTTCAATTTGGTTTACTCAATGAAAATGGGCAAGCAGTCTTGCCCGAACAATTGTTGGTGATGGGCGAAGTCGAGCACACCTTGGTGATTGAAAACATAGCGTCACCTGTGATTCCGTCTTTGCTGCGTGGATTCAGTGCGCCGGTGCAATTGCAGTTTGCACACAGCCAGACGCAATTGCTGGTCTTGCTCGCACATGACACAGATGCATTTAACCGCTGGGAAGCCTCACAACGCTTGTATTTGGCGGCGATCATGCAGGCAATGGCGCAAGACGCTATTCCTGCTGCTTTGCTGTCTCAAGAATTCATCAGCGGTTTGCGCCAAACTTTGCGCCATCCAGAGCTGGATGCCGCATTCAAAGAACTGGTGCTGACGCCGCCGAGCGAAAGTTATATCGCCGAACAAGCCACGGTGGTTGATCCGCAAAAAATCCACCAGTTACGCGAAGCCATGCGCCGACAAATTGCGCTTGATATGCAAGATGACTGGTCATGGGCTTATGCACACCATCGTGTCAAAGGCGAATACTCGCCGGACGCGGCTTCCAGCGGACTGCGGGCACTGCAAGGTTTGGCATTGAACTACTTGTGCCTTGCCGGTCAATGCCAGCACGATGACCGCTGGGCACACCAAGCCCTAGAAGCATTCACCCGTGCCCACAATATGACCGAGCGCATGCTCGCATTGCAAGCCTTGGTGTCAGTCAACCACCCATCGGCCACTCAAGCCCTGGCTTTGTTTCACCATCAGTTCAAACGAGAAGAATTGGTATTAGACAAATGGTTTTCCGTTCAAGCCTCTGCCTGCGACCACGACGGTCATGTGCTGGGACGAGTTCGTCAATTGATGCAACACCCGGACTTCCAAATTCGCAACCCCAACCGTGCCCGCAGTTTGGTGTCTAGTTTCTGTAGCAACCCGGCAGCATTTCACCGGGCAGACGCTTCTGGATATGTATTTTGGAGCGAACGTGTGCTGGAGTTAGACAGCTTCAATCCGCAGGTTGCTGCTCGATTGGCCCGCGCCCTGGACCGTTGGCGCAAATTGAGTGAACCCTACCGCAGCGCCGCGCATGAAGCCATCCGTCGCGTCTCTGCCAAAGAAGATTTGAGCGCCGATGTGCGCGAGGTAATTGACTCTGCCTTGGAGGATTGACACATGGCCACATCTCTGTCCCGATACTTGGTTGAACAACAACGCGCCAAACAAAATATTCCGCCTGAATTACGGTTGTTGCTTGAGGTGGTTGCGCGTGCTTGCAAAGGCATCAGCCATGCCGTCAACAAAGGCGCCTTAGGTGGCGTGCTGGGCTCGGCACACAGCGAAAACGTACAAGGCGAAGTGCAGAAAAAACTCGACATCATTGCCAATGAAGTATTGATTGAAGCCAATGAATGGGGCGGTCACCTGGCCGCCATGGCATCTGAAGAAATGGACACCATTTATGTGGTTCCCAACCGTTACCCGCAAGGCGAATACCTGTTGTTGTTCGATCCACTGGATGGCTCCAGCAACATTGATGTGAATGTCAGCATCGGCACCATTTTTAGCGTCTTGAAAAAACCCGAATCCTCAGACGCCGTCAGCGAGGCAGATTTTTTGCAACCCGGTCATACACAAGTCGCGGCGGGTTATTGCGTTTACGGGCCACAAACCTCCTTGGTGTTGACGGTTGGAGATGGTGTGGCCATGTTCACACTTGACAGAGAAAAAGGCTCGTTCGTCTTGACCCAGGAAAATGTGCAAATCCCTGAAGACACCCGCGAATTTGCTATCAACATGAGCAATATGCGCCACTGGGACAAGCCTGTCGCCGATTACATCGCTGAATGCTTGGCAGGGAGCAACGGGCCACGCGGAAAAGATTTCAATATGCGCTGGGTCGCCAGCATGGTGGCCGATGTGCACCGCATCCTCACCCGTGGCGGTGTGTTCATGTATCCGTGGGACAAGCGCGAACCTGACAAACCCGGCAAACTGCGCCTGATGTATGAAGCCAACCCCATGGGCTGGCTGGTCGAGCAAGCAGGTGGCATGGCCACCGACGGCAAACAACGCATTCTGGATATTCAACCGACGCTTTTGCACCAGCGTGTGAGTGTTTTTCTAGGCTCCAAAAATGAAGTGGCCAGAGTCACTGCTATGCACCTGGCTGCATAAAAAACCGGCACCTATAATTTCTCTAAAGGCGTCAGTGTCGCTCCTCAGTCGCTATCGCATTTCATCCTTCATGAGAAAGTAGGATGTTTGGTGCAAATCTCCGACATCAATAGAAAGCAGTCATGGCCACGCAAAACAGTGAACTCATACACGCAATGGTTATTCGCGAGATGCAAGAAGGCGTGATCCGCGACGGCCTATGGGCCCAAGCTTTGGTTGAGGCAACGTATGACAAAGAGAAGGCCAAAGCCATTTACATACGACTGCGCGCGGCCAATATGCAAGAGGACACCAAAAAACTGCTGGTCAAGCAAATTCAGCAAGCATTGAAAAGCGATGAGGTCAAACGCAAAGACTTTATCTCTGCGTCCGGTCTGAAAAAGCCTCGTTGATCAAGTGCCCAGTTGCTTCAAGCGGCCGGGTTCAACAATTTCAATCCAATAGCCGTCCGGGTCTTTGATAAAGGCGACGTCTTTCATCTTGCCTTGCTCGGGGCGTTTGACATAGATCACTTTGTTGTCGTCAAACCATTGGATGGCAGCGTCTAAGTCTGGCACTGAAAAACAGATATGGCCAAAGCCTTGGGGTTGCGCATTGCCATCGTGGTATTTGAATTGCGCATCATTTTCAGTGCCCCAGTTATGGGTCAACTCCAAGATACCCGACTGCGAAAAAGTCCATGCGGTGCGCTCACCTTGGTCCTGCGGGGCCAGGCGGGTAGACTCAGCCACGGCCAAAAAATACAGGCTGAATTTCATCTCAGGAAAATCCAACTTGCGCAACAAGCGCATGCCCATGATGCGTGTATAAAAGTCCAAGGCCACGGCCGGATCTTTGACGCGCAGCATGGAATGGTTGAGTACAAAACCACGTGATGCAGGCGCGGGTTGTTCGCAGACACCTGTCTGCCATTCGGAATCAAAAGTCATAGGAAAAAAATCAGGTTTTGACAGCAGCCAGTACGTTGGAATGGCCGCGAGACGACGCAACTTTGTCGTTCGCACGCGTCACCACAGAGGGTTGAAACACAGCAGTGCTGTCCTGTCCGTCGGCCGGTTGGTACTGTCTTTCAAGGTTGATCAAGCAACGGCGCAAATAGCGCAAACTGGTGATTCTCAAAAACGAGGCGAAGTTGGGAACTTCGCCCCGATGCTGAAGAATTTCATCATGCAATGTGCAGATAAGGGCATTGGTGGTGCAACCCTCGTCCTCGGCCATTTCAGCCAACACATCCCACACCATATTTTCCAACCGGATGCTGGTGAGCATGCCGCGAATGCGAACCGAGCGAGTACGTTGTTCGTACTGAATGGGGTCAGCTTTCACAAAATACTCACACATACAGCTCTCCTTAGGCTGGAAAAATCAGTGTATCAAATGGCCCGTTCGGTCATCTGTTTGGCGATGTAGTCCGCCTGACGAATTGCCAATGTCACGATCGTCAATGTGGGGTTTTCAGCGCCACCGGTGGTGAACTGGCTACCGTCACTGATGAACAGATTGGGGATGTCGTGCGTCTGGCCCCATTTGTTGGCCACGCCGTCACGCGCGTTGGCACTCAAGCGGCAAGTCCCCAAGTTGTGAGTGGATGGGTATGGCGGCGTGCGGTAGGTTTTGATGGCACCTGCCGCTTGGTACACACGCTCGCCCTGAGTGAATGCATGGTTACGCATCACAATATCATTTTCATGGTCATCAAAGTGAACATTTGCCACGGGGCTTCCCCATTTGTCTTTCACATTGGTGTTCAATGTGATGCGGTTGGTTTCGCGGGGCATATCTTCACCCACGAGCCACATACCTGCCAGGTTGGTGTAGTTGTCCATCCACCAAGCGTAGTCAGCGCCCCAAGCTCCTGGGTCTAGGAAGGCAGGCATGAAGGCCAAGCCCAACGACAAGGTTTCCATTTCATAGCCACCCGCAAATCCGCGTTTGGGGTTGTGATTAGATTCGTCGCTGATGATGCCTGCCATGGTGGTGCCACGGTACATGTGAACAGGGTCTTTAAAAGCTGCATAAACAGAACCTGTCATGTGGCGCATGTAGTTGCGGCCCACTTGTCCAGAGGAATTGGCCAGGCCATCTCTGAACATGTTAGATGCTGAGAGCAACAACAAACGAGGAGTCTCGATCGAGTTACCCGCCACACACACCACGCGAGCCGATTGGCGCTGCTCTTTGCCATCTTTGTCGAAATACACGACACCACTGACCAAGCCTTTTGAATTGTGCTCAATGCGGGTCACATGGGCTTCAGGGCGTAAGTCCAAATTGCCTGTGGCTTCTGCCTTGGGGATCTCAGTGTAGAGCGTTGACCATTTGGCACCGCTCTTACAACCTTGGAAACAAAACCCGAGTTGCATACAACGACCACGGCCATCACGCGGCTGGCTATTGATCGCCATATTGCCTGTGTGTACTTGCTTGTAGCCCATTTTTTTTGCCCCGGCATGCATCACTTTGAAGTTGTTATTGCCTGGCAAACCGGGTATACCGTTAGTACGAGTCACGCCCATTTTGTTTTCTGCTTTGGCGTAATAAGGCGCCAGTTCTGACAACGTGATGGGCCAATCGAGCAAGTTGGCGCCCTTGATATCGCCATACACAGTTTTGGCTCGGAACTCGTGCTCTTGAAAACGCAAAGATGCGCCAGCCCAGTGGGTGGTTGATCCGCCCACGGTCTTGCAAATCCAAGCAGGTAAGCCAGAGAAATCCTTGGCAACACGCCAAGTGCCTGATGTGGTGCGTGGGTCCAACCATGCCAATTGACCGAATGATTTCCATTCGTCGTTCACGAATGATTGCGGTGACTGGCGCGCACCTGCTTCAAGCACCACCACTTTGATGCCCTTTTGGCACAATTCGTTGGCCAATGTGCCACCACCTGCGCCAGAACCAATGATGACGACCACGGAGTCGTCGTTGTATGAAATAGAAGCCATGTTGTGTTTCTCCTGAAATTTTTTAACTAGGTGGAATTAACCCAAATAAGGGGGTGGGCTGGCTTCTTTGGGCGGAGCAGGCAACCATTTCAAATCTTGGAAACCACGCGTGATGTAGCCACCTTTTTCCCAAGCTGACCCGGGGAAACCGAACGCGGCAAATGCCATGTCATTGTTGTAGAGCGAGGTCACGCATTGGCCGCGCACTGTGCCAAAAAATGTGGATCCTTCCAAGCCTTTGACTATCACCAGACGTTTATCGGCTTTGGCCTTGGCGAAATTGCCGCCAGCCATGCTGTTGAGGTTGGCAATGCCTTCACGCAGCATCTTGGCAGTGTCAGCACTGCCGGCAGCGGCACCGTCCAAATCCTTGGCAAGAATGGCGTAGACAGCATCAGGCAATTTTTTGTGCGGGTAAATCACACGGCCCATGGCCATCAAGGTCTCGCCTTCGGCTTTGCTCAAGGTTTTCAATTCAACCGCCCAGACAGTAGAAGGAGCAAGTCCGGCCAACACCGAACCGGCGGCCAAAGTGCCCATCAAAATGCCTGAGCCTTTGAGGAACTCACGGCGAGCCAAAGGAAGGTTTTGTTTTGGCACGATGCCGCTTTCTTCGCAATCACTGAACTCTGAAGCAAGATTTGCTATGGGTATGGTTCGCATGTGGATGTCTCCTGTTGACTTATGAATGACCGAGATCAGTATTTCATCGGCGTCTAGCCTCTGGGTGGTATCACGCTAAACACAAGGAAAACCCTGAGCAACACAGGTCGTGGTGAATTATTTGCTGGGTATTTACCCTTGATCGAGTGGATAAGTCCTGGAAATATTGACACAATGACACATGGTATTTATCAGTCAATTGGAAGCTGTCAGTTCCTAGCCGGAGAACCCCATGAGTATCAGCATTTCAATTGCCAAACCCCTGGCTGACATTCAAGGCCTGTCTAACATTGTGCTTTCGGCCTTTGCCCCGGGCGCACTACCCAAGCGTTCCTCACAACTGTCGGATTCGCTGGATACTTCCTCTGCGGACAACTGCCAAAAATCTTTGTTGTCGGTGATAGAGGCCCAAATCATTCCCCAATTGATGCAAGCACACACCAGCGTTGCAGATTCCCAAACTGCGCCAAAGACATCGCGCACGTTCACTGAACAAGAAATCGAACAATTTTCCGAATCCTGCTTAGGTAATGAACTCGACCAACCGCTGGCTTATGTCATGGGACTGATTGAACAAGGCGTGTCCATTGAAAGTGTGTTCATCGACTTGATCACACCTGCAGCGCGCTGGCTGGGTCAGCAATGGGAGCTGGATCAAAAAGATTTCACCGCTGTCACGCATGGCTTGATGCGCATGCACCAGTTGACGCGCAGCTTGGGTTACATCAACCACGAGTCCCCACAAACCGCTGGCGAGGTCAAACGCATATTTTTTGCCTGCGCCCCCGGGTCCATGCACATACTTGGGTTGAGTATCGTGACTGAAATGTTCCGCAGCGACGGCTGGCAAGTCGTCATGGAAATTGCCGCGACCGAAGAAGAATTGTTCAAAGCATTGCGGCGTGAATGGTTTGACATGATCGGTTTATCCGTCGGTTTGGTAGAACAACTGCCAGGACTCAAAGACTTGATCACTCGACTCAAAATGCAAGCGCTCAACCCCCAGACATTGGTGATTTTGGGTGGCCCTGCAGTAACCAGCGACCCAGACCTGTTGCAAAAAACCGGCGCTGATGGCGTTTCCTCGCATGCGCCACAGGCCATAGAGTTGGCCAACCAGTTGTTGAAACCCGCTTAAGAGCACCTTCTTACTAAATTTTGCCGTGATGGTTATTCGCTTAACGCAATAGCCGCGTTAAACTGATTTCCATGGCAACGCCTCCCCCCCTCATCAGAAGTTCCAAAGCTTTTTCTGTAGAAATACCTGAAGGTTCTAACAGCGCAAAATCACGGCGAAGTGATGTTGTGGGCAGCGATGAACTGAGTATTTCTGCTAAAAAACCCGACTTCAAAACCAGCGACGCGGTACTTCTTCCAGAGTTACACCACGAACCTGTGTCTGAATTGGCTGACAGGTCTGCGCATCATGCCGATGCATTGGCGTCGCAAGACTTGAATGTGC
>CAMDSU010000063.1 GCA_945907335.1 Bordetella parapertussis
TATCGACCGCTTTCGATTCAGTCACTTTGTACGGCAACGACCCAGATTTACGACCCGACATTTACGGCAAAGTCGGCAATTCGGGCGTGAGTATTGCCACGCTGGATGACATGAAGGTCTTGTACGACGGCTTTGATTTGTGCTCACCCACAACCAGTGTGTCCATGACCATCAACGGCCCCGCTCCTTCCATCTTGGCCATGTTCATGAACACGGCCATCGACCAGAACCTTGAGAAGTTCCGCACTGACAAAGGCCGTGAACCGACAGCCGCAGAAGCCGCCGACATCCGCGCTTGGGTGCTGCAAAACGTGCGCGGCACGGTGCAAGCCGACATCTTGAAAGAAGACCAGGGGCAAAATACCTGTTTATTTAGCACAGAGTTTTCTCTCAAAGTGATGGGCGATATCGCGCAGTATTTTGTTGAGCACCAGGTGCGCAATTTTTACAGTGTGTCCATCAGTGGTTATCACATCGCCGAGGCTGGCGCCAACCCCATCTCTCAATTGGCGTTCACGCTGTCCAACGGTTTCACGTTTGTCGAAGCCTATCTGGCACGCGGCATGCATATCGACGACTTTGCGCCGAACTTGTCGTTCTTTTTCAGCAACGGCATGGACCCCGAGTACACCGTCATGGGCCGTGTGGCACGCCGCATATGGGCCGTGGCCATGAAAGAAAAATACGGCGCCAACGACCGTTCACAAAAACTGAAATATCACATACAAACTTCGGGTCGCTCCTTGCATGCGCAAGAGATTCAGTTCAACGACATTCGCACCACCTTGCAAGCGCTGATCGCCATTTACGACAACTGCAACAGTTTGCACACCAATGCGTTTGACGAAGCCATCACCACGCCAACAGAAGAAAGCGTGCGCCGCGCCATGGCGATTCAACTCATCATCAACCGCGAATGGGGCTTGGCGAAAAATGAAAACCCGTCGCAAGGCGCGTTCATCATCGAAGAACTGACCGAGTTGGTGGAAGAAGCGGTACTTTCAGAGTTTGTGGCGATTGCCGAGCGCGGTGGCGTGCTGGGGGCCATGGAAACCGGCTACCAGCGAGGAAAAATTCAAGACGAATCCATGCATTACGAAATGCTCAAACACACGGGTGAACTGCCCATCATTGGTGTGAATACCTTCAAATCACCGCAAGCCAATGAAGTGCCTCAGAAGATTGAGCTTGCTCGTTCTACCGACGAGGAAAAACAAAATCAATTGAAACGCTTGAACGATTTCCATCTGCTTCACGCCACTGCTTCGGCTGAGATGCTGAAGCAACTCCAGCAAGCGGTGATCGCCAACGACAATGTTTTTCAAGTGCTGATGGACGCGGTGCGCGTGTGTTCGCTGGGGCAAATCACCAGCGCGTTGTTTGAAGTGGGCGGACAGTACCGCCGCAATATGTAAGGCTGCGGTTTACTGCGTACTGCCGAAGCGTTTGCCGCGCGATAAATCAACGCCCAACTGCTTGAGCTTACGGTACAGGTGGGTGCGTTCAAGCCCTGTTTTCTCTGCAACGCGGGTCATCGAGCCACCCTCTTGCCCCAAGTGAAATTCAAAATAAGCTTTTTCAAAACTGTCTCTGGCTTCGCGTAACGGGCTGCTAAGGTCAAAACTTTGTACCGGTTGCAACACCGCAGGCAACACAGGCGATGCTGACGGCGTCACAGACACCATGCCCAAGTTGCTGTGAGTCAGTCCTGTCGTTTGTGGCAATGCTGCGCTGCGCCCTGCGCCGGCCCACTTGCGGTTCAAACCTTGCTCAACTGCTTTGAGCAATTTTTGCATGGTGATTGGTTTTTCTAAGAAGGCCATGGCGCCGATACGGGTAGCCTCGACTGCTGTGTCAATCGTGGCATGGCCACTCATCATGACCACCGGCATAGTGAGCAAGCCAGTGGTTGCCCATTCTTTCAACAGTGTCACGCCATCGGTATCAGGCATCCAGATATCGAGCAGCACCAAATCGGGCTGCAATGTGGCGCGGATAGATCGGGCCTGAGCCGCATTCATGGCCAGCTCCACCTGATGACCTTCGTCGTTGAGGATTTCAAACAAAAGATCGCGAATGCCGAGTTCGTCGTCTACTACCAGAATAGTTGCCATGCGGTTGTGTCTGTTCAGTTGTCGTGAGAGTCTACAAGGCGAAATGATAGCGACACTTGCGCGCCACATAACTGCTCGTCTTGCATACGGTTTTTCAATTCGATACGGGCATTGTGTTCATCAGCAATTTTCTTCACCACGGCCAGTCCCAAACCAGTACCGCTGGCTTTGGTGGTGACATAGGGCTCAAACGCCCGCTGCAACACCGCCTCACTGAATCCTGTCCCATTGTCTTGCACCGTGAGCCTTAGCCGTTGTGACTGCGGCCGCCACTCGGTCATCACCTGCACCTGTGCCTGCGGGTTGGCCATGCTGGCATCTTGCGCATTTTGAATCAGGTTGTGTACGACTTGTCGCAACTGAGCAGCGTCACCCATCATCACGGGTACCCGCTCATCAAATTGCCAATGCACCGGAACCCGGGCATTGTCGTTGTCATACAAGGGCATCATTTCCGCTAGCAATTGGTTGAGGTCCAAGGGCTGCAAACGCGCGGTAGGCAAGCGACCAAAGTCACGAAATTCATTGACCAGTCGCTGCAGCGCATCCACTTGTTCCACAATGGTTTTCACCGACTTGGTCAACAGCGCTTGTTCCACCACCGGTAACTTTCCTTCCAGCTTCATCGCCAATCGTTCTGCCGACAGTTGTATCGGTGTCAGCGGATTTTTTATTTCATGCGCCAAGCGACGGGCCACTTCGGTCCACGCTTGTGAACGTTGCGCCGAGACAATGTCGGAGATGTCATCGAACACCAGCAACCAATCCCCCTGAGGCAACAAGGCCCCTCGCGCCACCAGCGTGATTTGCCTCGCGGCATGTGCAGAAAAATCCCGCGCCGAAACATGGGGCGCGGGATCAAGCTCGTAAGACTGTTCCCAATGGTCGACACGACTGGGTTGCTCGGCTGTGATTTCCTCAAACCGGTCTATCACTTGGGTGGCAAATCCTTGCAGCCCTTCTACGTCCTCAAACAGCTGTCCCACATGCACCGACTGCGGTAATTTCAAAATGCGTGTGGCACCTGGGTTGATTGACAAAATCACCCCTTGTCTGTCTAGCAGTACCACCCCCGCGGTCAAATTGTCCAGCATGGTTTGTAAATGGCTACGCGCCAAGTCAAGTTGGGCCATGCTTTGCTCTACCGAATTTCTGGCTTCAAACAATTGCTGCGTCATCTCCGCAAAGGAACGGGTCAAGCCATCGAGTTCATCCTTGCCTTGCAAAAAAGGTTTGGGGCGCAAATCGCCAGCGGCCACATCCCGCACACCTTCGGCCAACAACAACAACGGTCTGGCCAATTGGTTACCAAACAGCACCGCCAACAACACCGCGCCGAACACAGATAAGAAAAGACTCAGCGTCAAGGTGCCGATATACATGCGCTGCAAACCACTGCGTGCCAACGCCCTTTCTTGGTATTCGCGGTTAGCCTCCAGCACCGCGCGAGCGTTGTTCACCAAGGCTGGCGGTAGTTTTTTCACCACTTGCAACACATAGGTTTGTCTGTCTAACTGAAACCCGCTGTCTGGCAAGCGAAACAATACCTTGAGACGCGGGAATGCCTCCGCATTGCCTGCATCTTCCAGCCCATCGCTGCGCCAAGTCACTCCGGATGTGCGCACTTGTCGCCATTCAGAAGCGCCGGGGCGTTCGGGTTGCAGTGAAAAGCCTGATTCGCTGACGCTAGCTACCAATTGAATATTGCCCTGCCACAGACTGACTTCGGATGCACTCAGTTGTTCACGCGCTTTTTCCAGCGTGACCGACCATTGGTTGCGCGATGCCGGCGTCATGTTGTTGCCTGCGTTGCGCACGCCTGTGACCAGTTCGCTGGCCAGGCTCTCTAGGGTGGAACGGCTTAAATTCAAGCCTGCATCCAGCGCCACTTCCACCTTGTTGTCAAACCAGACTTCAATCGAGCGGGTCACAAATTGGTAAGAAACCGCATAAATCAAAATACCTGGCAATATGCCCACCAGCGCAAAGATAGAAGCCAATCTGATCAACAAACGGCTGCCAAATTTTCTTTGACGTAACCGCAACACCAGTCGCCATCCGATCCAACTGATGACCAGCAGCAAGAACACCGCCAAAACGGTGTTCAAACCAAATAGCAGTCCGTAGTTTTCTTCGTAAACATCCCATCGCTGGGTAGCCTGGGTGAGCAAAAACAACAGGATCATCGACACCGAGACCAGAATCGACATGATCACCACCAGCATCCAACTGCGGTGACGCAGATCGCTCCAGGTGGTGTTCGGCGTCATTTGGCCAATTCTTCGAGCCGAAAGCTTTGGTCGAAATTGATGTTCCAGTCGCTGCTGGCTTGGTTGCCAAACTGCAAGGCTTGCGGCAGTTGGCTCAAATCGAGACGAAAGCGCAGGTCCAAACGCTGCTTGACGTCTTTTTGCAGCACCAAGGTGTCAGCCACTTTCCAGCGGTTGATTTTTTGTAAAGCTGCCAAGGCGTCTGGCAAGCTGTCGTAGCTGCTGCCCAGAGTTACTCCTAAGCCAATGCTTTGCAGGGGAGCAGCAGACACATGCAAGCGCCAGCGCCGCGACAAGGGTTGATACGCCAAGCGAAAATAACGCTGTACCCCTGAGACGTTTTTGTCGTACCAATACCAGCGCTCGCGCATGACCTCCGCCTGCAACACAAACGTCAGAGGCATGCCACGCGAGAGGGCATCTTCCAGACCGGGAGACAGCGCAAAGTCGAGGGTGGCACTCAAATAAACCCCATCTTCTCCGCGCTCAATCACTTGGTCGGTGAGCAGTACCGAGGTTTGCGCCATGACGGGCTGGAAAAACATGGCCAGCACACCGCACATAAGCAGCACGATCACCATCAGCTTGGATCGTTGTCTGTTGCCGACTGTTTCAAGCATATTATTGTTTTTCCAGCAAAGCATAAAAGAATCCATCGTGCTCCTCTGCCAGATTGTCAGAGACAGCGGCCCCAGTTGCTGGCAGACCGGGTAATAAATGCCCTGGTGAAGGCATTAATAGGGCATCTCTGTTGTTTACAAGAAACGCTTGGATCTGCCCTTCCCCTTCCGTGCGGAATAAAGAACAGGTGCAATATAACAAGCGCCCGCCGCGTCTGAGGGTTGGCCACAACGTTTGCAGCATGCGTCTTTGTGTATCGGCCAAGGCGGCAATATCACTATGGCGACGCAACCACGGTATGTCTGGGTGCCTGCGCACAATGCCAGATGCCGTGCAGGGTGCATCCAGCAAGATGGCGTCCCATGCTTGGCCGTCCCACCATTCGCTGGGGCGCACAGCATCGGCGCAGCGCACCTCAGCTTTCAATTGCAAGCGCTGCAAATTTTCATGCACCCGCTGACAACGGGCTTCTTCCACATCTATCGCCACCAGATCCATGTCTGCCATTTCAAGCAAATGTGCGGTCTTGCCCCCGGGTGCAGCACATGCGTCAAGTACGCGCAAACGCTGCGTACCTATAGGCTGTAAACCATTCAACAACAACGGGGCGGCCATTTGTGCACCCGGGTCTTGCACGGAAAACCAGCCCTGCTCGAAACCGGGCAACGCATGCACGGCTTGCGGGTGTTGCAGCACCAAGCCGCTTTCCTCGCAGCGCTGGGTCGCTATTCCTTGAGACTGCCAAAGGGCTTGTAATGCCTCTACCGATTGCTGCCTGCGGTTGACGCGTACTGCCATGGGCGCCGGCTTCTGGCTGGCGCTCAACACCGCCTGCCAATGCAACGGATGATCCTGTTGTACGGCGTTCACCCACCATTGCGGATGGTTCCAACGTGCCGATAGCTGTGCCTCGCTGCGCTGGATTAATTGCCCACGTTCGCGGTCAAAACGGCGCACACAGGCGTTGATGAACGCTGCTTGCGCCCGGGTGGCTGGGTCGCGCTTGGCCGCTTCCACCAATTGATTCACCAAGGTATGCATGGGGTACATGGCCTGCGCCTCTGGCAATGCCAATGCCAATCCGACGCACAGCAAGTCGTCCACTGGGGCAGGAGGGGCGCGTTGCACCAAATGTTTTTGAATCGCCTGGGTCATGCCCCATTGCCGCAATACCGCGAACAACAAGGCTTGTGCCGCTGGCCGCATCGCCGGCGATACATCCGCCAATGCCTGCACATGGTTGCGCCCTTGTCGCACGGCCCGCAATGCTTTGGCAGATGCTTGCAACTGCTGCCACAAAGGCGGCGCCAAGCTTGCGCCAGCTTCACGCGCAGGCGTCTGTGTCACAACGGGGTAGCCGCCTGAAATTGAAACAACTTGGCCAGCAAAGCTGCAGGGTATTGCGCGATGGCCTGGTTGTATTCCCCGATGGCTGCATTGAACCGCCCGAGCTCAGGTTGCACCAGCAAGTCCAACTCCAGCCAGCGCTGCTTCAGGTTTTGCGGGATATTGATGTAATAGGCATCCGGGTGAATCAATGCCGCCCATGCGTCCTGTAATTCGGCCGCGGCATCATGCAAGGCTTGCGCACTGTCTTGGTCCAAGGCATGGGACTGCATGCGAGCCAAGGCCATGGTGGACAGCCCCGCAGCCACTTGCAACCGGGTCCAGTGGCTGTGACCCAAGTCTGAACTGCTCGGGTTGTCCCACAACTGGGGGGCAGCAGCAGCGGCAGTCACCGCTTGCTGCACCACTTCCTGGTACTCCATCAAAACCGCTTGCAAAGGACCAAACTGTTGTTTGATCTGTGCACGCAATCTCACCAGTCTGTTGTAAGCCCCCAGTGCCCAAAACACCAGAATGGCAAATGCAATCCAGAACCAGCTTGAATGCAGCATGCTCAAAGACGCCTAGTGATGAGACAGACTTTGGCGAAATGACCCATAAGGGTCATCTCGGTCAGTCTGCCGGGGTATCTTCGTTGCTGCCCTCTTGCTGTTGCGCCAAGGCGAGCTCTTCGGCTTCGTTCTCGGTGATCGCGCGACGCTCTGCCTCGTCCATCAAGTCCTTGGCTTTGCGTGCCCTGTGGTAGGCCATGCCTGAACCGGCAGGGATGAGTCGGCCGACGATGACGTTCTCTTTCAAGCCACGCAGTTCGTCGCGCTTGCCCATGATGGCAGCCTCGGTGAGAACGCGGGTGGTTTCCTGGAAGGAAGCCGCTGAAATGAACGAATCGGTAGACAAGGAGGCTTTGGTGATACCCAACAACAAATTGGTGTAGGTGGCGGGCATCTTGTTATCGCGTTGCAATGCTTCGTTGGTGTTGAGCATTTCTGAACGCTCCACTTGTTCACCGCTGATGTAATTGGTGTCACCGACATTGTCGACCACCACACGGCGCAACATCTGACGAACAATCACTTCAATGTGTTTGTCGTTGATCTTCACACCTTGCAAACGGTAAACGTCTTGCACTTCGTCGACGATGTAACGCGCCAATTCTTCGATACCGAGCAAACGCAAAATATCTTGCGGGTCTGCGGGGCCGTCGACAATACTCTCGCCTTTGTTGACCACCTGGCCTTCGTGCACCACGATGTTTTTCTCTTTGGGAATGAGTTCTTCCCACACAGTGCCTTCAGGGTCAGTGATCTGCAAGCGGATCTTGCCTTTGGTTTCTTTACCGAAGGACACGGTACCGGTCATCTCAGCCAGAATGCCTTTGTCTTTCGGCGAACGTGCTTCGAACAACTCGGCCACACGCGGCAGACCGCCGGTGATGTCTCGTGTCTTCTGACCTTCCACAGGAATACGCGCCAGCACTTCGCCGGGGCCCACGTCCTGGCCGTCGCGCACTTGAATCAGCGCGCCCACTTGGAAGCCGATGGTCACAGAATGGTCGGTGCCGGGAATCTTCACTTCTTTGCCTGAAGCGTCGATCAACTTGACCTGCGGACGCACCACTTTGGTGGAACCGCGACGCTTGGGGTCAATGACCACCAAGGTAGACAAGCCGGTGACTTCGTCCAATTGCTTGGCAACGGTCAAACCTTCCTCGACGTTTTCAAATTGTGTTTTACCGGCAAACTCGGTGATCACAGGACGTGTCAACGGATCCCAGTTAGCCAATATCGTGCCGGCCTTGATGCTCTGGTCCGGCTTGATTGCCAAAATCGCACCGTAAGGCACTTTGTGGCGCTCGCGCTCGCGGCCTTGCTCGTCATGGATCACGATTTCACCAGAGCGTGAAATGACGACCAACTCTTTTTTGCTGTTGGTCACATAGCGCATGGTGGCGTTAAAGCCGATCACGCCGTTGGACTTGGCATCCACGCTGGACGCGACAGCCGCACGGGAGGCCGCGCCGCCGATGTGGAAGGTACGCATGGTCAACTGTGTGCCTGGCTCACCGATGGATTGCGCGGCGATGACACCGACAGCTTCACCGACGTTGACCAAACCGCCACGGCCCAGATCGCGGCCATAACACTTGGCGCACAAACCAAAACGTGTTTCGCAGTTAAGCGCTGTGCGAACCTTGATTTCGTCCACGCCCAGCAATTCGATCTCGTCGATCAAATCCTCGTCCAACATCTCGCCAGCTGGCACCAGTGTTTCGCGGGTTTCAGGATGCACCACGTCTTCAGCCACGGTACGGCCGAGTACACGGTCACGCAAGGATTCGATGACTTCACCGCCTTCGACGATGGCGCGCATCAACTGTCCGTTGCTGGTTCCGCAGTCTTCTTCAATGACCACCAAGTCTTGGGTCACGTCCACCAAACGGCGTGTCAAGTAGCCTGAGTTTGCGGTTTTGAGCGCTGTGTCAGCCAGACCTTTACGTGCACCGTGTGTGGAGATGAAGTACTGCAACACGTTGAGACCTTCGCGGAAGTTCGCAGTAATAGGCGTTTCAATGATGGAGCCATCAGGCTTGGCCATCAGTCCACGCATACCGGCGAGCTGACGGATTTGAGCGGCAGAACCGCGCGCACCCGAGTCGGCCATCATGTAGATGGAGTTGAACGACTCTTGCTCTACTTCGTTGCCATGGCGGTCAATGGTTTTCTCTTTGCGCAATTGGTCCATCATGACTTTGGAGACCGCGTCACCTGCCTTGCCCCAGATGTCAACCACTTTGTTGTAGCGCTC
>CAMDSU010000064.1 GCA_945907335.1 Bordetella parapertussis
GCCATCAAACCAAACGGTGACAAACAGTTGAGCGATTTGTCCCAAGTGTCTTTGCCGACCGAGTCGTACACCACTTTCACACCTTTGCCGTGGGTGATGTCTTTGACGCGGGCTTCAAAATCTTCCTTGTTGTAATTGATCACATGGGCCGCGCCGTTGGCTTTGGCCAATGCGCATTTTTCGTCACTGCCGGCCGTCCCTATGAGTTGCAAACCCAAGGCTTTGGCCCACTGACAAGCGATCAAACCAACACCACCGGCAGCAGCATGAAACAAAATCAAGTCCCCAGCTTGCAAACCGGCTTGCGGCAAAGTACGTTTGAGCAAATATTGCACCGTCATGCCTTTGAGCATCATGCCGGCTGCGGTTTCAAATGAAATGTTGTCAGGCAATTTACACACGTTTTTGGCCGGCATGACCCGCGCTTCGCAATAGCTTCCGGGCGGGGCGCTGGCATAAGCGGCGCGGTCGCCTGCTTTCAAATGGGTGACGCCTTCGCCCACGGCTTCAATCACGCCTGCGCCTTCCATGCCCAGACCATGCGGCATAGGCAAGGGGTACAAACCGGTGCGGTGGTAGACATCGATGTAGTTCAAACCGACGGCTTTGTGTGCGATGCGCACTTCGCCGGGACCGGGTTGGCCGACCGTGACATCGACGAGTTGCAATACCTCGGGTCCACCGGGTTGTTTGAATTGAATGGCTTTGCTCATGCCTGACTCCTGTTGTGTGGGTTGTGATCGCGGAGGCCTGTCTACCGGCCCAGTCGAGTGATTGTCCACGCAACTGGGTTAGAGTCGCCCACATGGCAGAAAACCCGTCCTCCCCCAACAAACCCGCGCTGGACTTGGCCACCGCCGGTTTGTTGTTACTGCCCCCGCTGTTATGGGCGGGCAACAGCGTGCTGGGTGCCGTGGTGGCCGACTTAGTGCCGCCGATCACGCTGAATTTTTTTCGATGGCTATTGGCCTTTGTGCTGTTGCTGCCCTGGTCGTATCCAGTGCTCAAACCGTCAAGCCCGATGTGGGCGCACTGGCGACGCTATGGTCTGATGAGCCTGCTGGGTGTGGGTTGCTACAACAGTTTCCAATACTTGGCACTGCACACTTCAACCCCCATCAATGTGACCTTGGTCGGTGCCAGCGTGCCGGTGTTCATGTTGGTCTTGGGCGCACTGTTTTACAAACAATCGGTAAGCGCTCGCCAAGTGTTAGGGGCGGTCTTGTCGATAGTAGGCGTTTTGTGTGTGCTCGGGCGCGGCGACTGGAATACCTTGCAAAAGGTGCAGTTGGTGATTGGCGATGTCTACATATTGATTGCCGTGCTGTGTTGGGCCTGGTACAGCTGGCTGGTGGCACAGCCTGTCGACCCACCGGAAATTCGCGGCAACTGGACATATTTTTTAACAGCTCAAATGGTGTTTGGCTTGCTGTGGAGCGGCGCCTTCACCGCTGCTGAGTGGCAGCTTAGCCACAACCCGCATATCGACTGGGGCTGGCCACTGGCGGCCAGCGTTCTGTATGTGGCTTTAGGACCGGCCTTGCTGGCTTACCGCAGCTGGGGCTTGGGCATTCAACGGGTGGGGCCGAATATCGCCGGCTTTTTTGCCAACCTCACGCCTTTGTTTGCTGCGCTGATTTCCACCGTCACCTTGGGTGATTCTCCGCAAGGCTTTCATGCGGTGGCATTTGTGCTGATCGTGGGTGGTATTTGGGTGTCCTCACGTAAACCTTGAGACTTTGATGTGGTGCTGATGGACGTACAAATGCCCGTCATGGACGGGCTAGAGACCACACGCTGCATCAGGGCCTTGCCTGGACCCAAATCGAGCGCCCTGCCCGATCAGAATGCACCCGGGTATGCCCCGCCGTCAATCAAGATGTTTTGACCGTTGATGAAGCCGGCATGCTGGCTGCACAAAAACGCGCAGGTTTGACCGAATTCTTCCGGATGGCCAAAGCGATTGGCCGGTGCGCTGGCACGGCGAGCTTGCGCCAATTCGTCCACGCTTTTTCCTGTTTTTTCGGCGGTGGTCTGCAAAATACTTTTCAAACGGTCAGTGTCAAACGCGCCGGGTAACAGGTTGTTGATGGTGACGTTGTGCTTGGCAATGCTTGGGTTGCGCGACAAGCCGGCGACAAAACCGCTCAAGCCGCTGCGAGCACCATTGGACAAACCCAGCACGTCTATGGGCGCTTTGACTGCGCTGGAGGTGATGTTGACGATGCGCCCAAAACCCCGCGCGGCCATGCCGTCGATGGTGGCTTTCATCAGTTCGATGGGGGTGAGCATGTTGCCGTCAACGGCCTTGATCCATGCCTCGCGATCCCATTCGCGAAAGTCGCCGCTGGGTGGGCCCCCAGCATTGGTCACCACAATGTCGAAGTTTTTGCCGGGCCCACCGGCAACGGACCAAATTGCCTCACGACCGGCAGGCGAGGTGATGTCTTGCGCCACCGTCAATACGGTCACGCCGTACTGACGCAGTCCGGCCGCTGCTGCTTCAAGTGCAGGCGCGCCGCGCGACACCATCACCAGATGCACGCCCGCTTGCGCCAATGCACTGGCACAACCCCAGCCCAAGCCCTTGCTCGCGCCACCGACCAGCGCCCATTTGCCTTTGATACCTAAGTCCATGTTTTCTCTCCTGTTTGTGAAGCCAAATACACACCACCGAGCACCAGCACAGTGCCCAAGCCAATCCACCCATTCAACGGTTCTCCCAACACCAGCACGCCCAACATGAGCGTCAACATGGGACCCACCATACCCACCTGCGAAGTCAGCGCCGCGCCAATACGCTCGATCGCCAACATCACCAACACCACCGGTGCGACGGTACATGCGGTGGCGTTGAGCAACGCCAGCCAAAGCACAGGCGTTGGCACCAGCGCGGCCGACAGTGGCTTGAGTATGACAAATTGCAGCAAGCAACACACGCAGGCCACGCATGACGCCAAGCCCACCAAACGCAAGGCCCCGACCCGCTTGACCATTTGTCCGCTGAACATCAAATACAAGGCATAACTTAATGCACTTGCCAGCACAAACGCCGAACCGGTCACCACGCCTTCGCCACTGAAACTCACCTCGTGCGCAAACACCACCAATACTCCGCCATAGCTGATGGCCATGGCCCAGACCCTTCGCGCTTGCAAGCGGTGTTTGTAAATCGCAGCACTCAGCAACATGACCAAGGTGGGATTCAAATACAAAATCAATCGCTCAAGACTGGCCGTGATGGTTTGTAAGCCGAGGAAATCCAGAAAACTCGCCAGGTAATAGCCCAGAAAACCCAGTCCGCAAATAGCCAACACATCACGCCGGGTGAGCGGGTTGTCCCGCGCATGCGTTTGGCGCGATGCCCACCACGACATGGCCAGAAAAAACGGTAGCGCCATCAGCATGCGCCACATGATGACGGTGACTGCGTCCACGCCATAGCGGTAGGACAGCTTGACAATGATGGCTTTACCGCTGAATGCCGTGGCACCCGCTAGCGCCAGAACCATGCCACCGGTGTGCGCGGACCAACGCGTCACAGGCATAGGTGTTTGACCCAAGATTTAAAAACCTGCTGCCAAACCATCGCGGCGCGAATCGCTGGCCGCCACATAACCTTCGATCTTGGGGTCGCCCATGCGCCAGATAAATTGGCCTGAGCCGAAGTCCTGGTAGCTGTCGTTGATGACTTCCATGGCGTGACCGCGTTGTTGCAAACCTTGCACGGTTTGCGGGTCCATGCCGGCTTCCACATTGATGACCAAGCCTTCGTTGTAACGCCAGCGCGGTGCATCACACGCAGCTTGCGGATTCTGCGCGTAGTCGAGCATGCGCACCAGAGTTTGCACATGGCCTTGCGGCTGCATGTTCGCGCCCATCACACCGTAGCTCATCACTGGTTGACCGTCTTTCATGAGAAACGCCGGGATGATGGTGTGAAACGGCCGCTTGCCCGGTGCCACCAAATTGGCCGGGTTCAAACCACCGGGGCGCACTGCAAACGCATGTCCTCTGTTTTGCAAACTGATGCCGTAGTTGGGTTCGACGCAGCCCGAGCCAAAGCCCATGTAATTGCTTTGTATGAAACTGACCATCATGCCGTTTTCATCGGCGGCGGTGAGGTAAATCGTGCCGCCCTTGGCTGGGTTGCCGGCTTTGAAATCTTGCGCGCGTTGCATATCAATCAGCTTGGCGCGTTCTTTCAAATACGACTTGTCCAGCATTTGCGCAACTGTCACTTCCATGCTGCTTTCATCGGCCACATAACGGTAGACATCGGCAAAAGCGAGTTTCATGGCCTCGATTTGCAGATGCTGCGAATCCACGCCGTCGCGTTGCAATGCGGCGAGGTCAAAGTTATCCAAGATGCCTAGAGCAATCAAAGCGGCAATGCCTTGCCCGTTGGGCGGAATTTCATGCAGCGTGTGGCCACGGTAGTCCATGGAAATGGGTTTCACCCAATCTGCTTTGTAAGCGGCAAAGTCAGTGGCTTTCAATGAGCCGCCATGGGCATTTGAAAACCGCTCCAAGGCCTCGGCGATTTCACCACCGTAAAACGCCTCACCTTTGGTTTTCCCAATCGCGCGCAAGCCTTTGGCGGCGGCGGCAAACTGGAACAACTCGCCGACCTCGGGCGCACGACCTTTCGGCAAAAACGCCTGCGCAAAACCGGGTTGGCTTTTGAGTTCGTCAACGGGAGCCGCCCATTTTTCCTGCACCACCACACTCAGCAAAAAGCCGCGCTCTGCAATTTCAATCGCCGGTTGCATCAGGTCTTCAAACGGCAGTTTGCCGAAACGCTCACTCAACGCCACCCAACTCGCGACCGCACCGGGCACGGTGACCGAATCGATGCCGCGCTTGGGCGGCTGCATGGCGTTATCGCCGTATTTGCGTTGGAAGTATTCGGGCGTCCACGCTTGCGGTGCGCGACCCGACGCATTCAAACCATGCAACTTTTGGCCATCCCACAAAATACAAAACGCGTCTGACCCCAAGCCGCAACTGACAGGTTCAACGATGGTCAACACCGCTGCTGATGCGATGGCCGCGTCCACCGCGTTGCCGCCATTGCCCAAGATACGCAAACCGGCTTGCGCGGCCAAAGGGTGTGAGGTGGAAACGATATTGCGGGCAAACACAGGCAAGCGTGTGCTGCTGTAGGGATTGTTGAAGTTGAAAGACATAGGTTTGTAGTTGTGGAAGAAATACACCGCATGGCGGCACATAGAGGAGAAAAAATTTATGCGTCGGGACGAAATACTTTGTAATGCAAACGGCGGGTGATCCCCCACACCACCAGCAAGATCACTGGCACAGCCAGCGCGGTGGCAAGCATTGGCTCATTGATCCAACCTTTGGCGGCCAAGCCTTCAGCCACATAGTGCATCAATCCGGCAATGTAATAAGTGATGGCCGCCACCGACAAGCCTTCCACGGTGGTTTGTAATTTGAGTTGCATGCCTTGGCGTTTGTTCATGGCAGTCAATAACGCTTGGCTGCTTTGTTCTTGTTGGAAGTCCACGCGCGTGCGCAACAAATTACTCATGCGTGAAACGCGCTCGGATAACGCGGTTTGGCGTTTGGCCACCCAATCGCAGGTACTGCGAGCAGGTGACAAACGGCGGTCCATGAATTCACCAATGGACTGAAACCCGGGCAAGCGGGTTTCGCGTATGTCTTGTATGCGCCGGTCAACCAGTTCGAAATACGCTTTGCTGGCAGAAAAGCGCGAATGTTGCGACGCATACAAACCTTCCACCTGACCGGCCAGTCGGGTCAAGCGCTCTAAAAGAACAGCTTCTTCGTCATGGCGCGCACTGCGAATGGCCTGCGCCAAATCGGCCAACTCCTGTTCGGCTTGCGCCAACGAAGGCGCGGCACTGCGTGCCACCGGCAAGCCCAACAAAGCCATCATGCGGTAGGTTTCAATCTCCAACAAACGCTGCACCATGCGCCCGAGGCGACGTTGCGACAACTGCCCCACCCGCAACAACATGCGCGAGCAACCATCAGGGCCAATCTGGAAATCGGTGTGCAAGGTGGCCGAGCCTTCAGCCAATTGACACGCCACCAATGAATATTCAAGGAACTGTTGGTGCAATTCGTCGCGATCGCTCAGGTCTTGGGTCAACTTCGCCCATAAATTGATACGCGCCAAACATTGACCCGGCAATTGGTTGAGCCATTGCTGGGGCAATAAGCGCAATGCCATGCCGTAATCGTCTGGACTAGGCAAGCCCGCAGGCGCGTCGACCATGAATGTCCAGGTGACAAATTCGGTGTGCAACTCCCAGCGCAAGCGCCAGTTGCCGACATCCAGTCGCAAATGGTTGGTGTGTGCGTCCGGCACTGGCAAATGGTGGTCGCGCAACAACGCCAGCAAATGTGCACGACTGGCTTCCCGCGCGGCGGCGTCAGCCAGCATGACCACATGGCTGATTGCCAGCGGGGCTTGCATGGGTTCAGGAGGACGCGCATGCACTTCGTTGTGCAGCGCGCGTCTGTCAGGATGTTCAATCATGGCGGTCCACTTAATCTTCTACAAATGCTTCTTTTCGTTTGGATTTGATGGCTGGCAACAGCACCAGCAACAACAACACAACACCCAAGGCCAGCAGAGCGGCAGACAAGGGGCGGGTGACGAACACTGACCAATCGCCGCGTGCCAACTTCAACGCCCGCTTGAGGTATTCCTCGAGCATCGGGCCCAAGATAAAACCCAGCAACAAAGGCGCCGGTTCACAGCCCAGTTTCGTAAACACATAACCTGCCAAACCAAACAGGGCAACCAACCAGATATCGAAGGTGGAATTGTTGGTGGTGTAGACCCCAATCGCGCAAAACAACACGATGGCCGGAAACAAATAGTGGTAGGGCACGGTCAGCAATTTGATCCAGATGCCGATCATCGGCAAATTCAAAATGATCAACATCAAGTTGCCGATCCACATGGACACGATCAAGCCCCAGAACAATTCTGGGTTCACCGTCATCACCTGCGGGCCAGGCTGTATGTTGTGTATGGTCATGGCGCCGACCATCAAGGCCATCACCGCGTTCGGTGGAATACCCAAGGTGAGCAAGGGGATGAACGATGTTTGTGCGCCTGCGTTGTTGGCTGATTCAGGCGCTGCCACGCCGCGGATATTGCCTTGACCCAAGGGAACTTCACCAACTTTGAGTTTGATTTTTTTCTCGATGGTGTAGGAGGCAAATGAGGCCAGCACCGCACCGCCACCGGGCAGCACGCCCAACAGTGAACCCAGCACCGTGCCACGCAACACCGCAGGCATCATGTGTTGGATGTCCTCGCGCGTGGGCATCAAGCCTTGCACCTTGGCAGTGAACACCTCGCGGTCCACTTCGCTTTTGGCCAAGTTGCTAATGATTTCAGCGTAGCCAAACACACCCATGGCGACCGCGACAAACCCAATGCCATCGGCCAATTCCGGCATGTCGAATGTGAACCTTGCCATGCCAGAGTTGATGTCAGTGCCCACCAGACCCAACAGCAAGCCCAAAATAATCATGGCGATGGCCTTGAGCAGCGAACCCGAAGCCAGCACCACCGCGCCGATCAAACCCACCACCATCAAGGCGCAATATTCCGCCGGGCCAAAGGCAAACGCCACTTCAGTCAACGGTGCAGCAAAGGCCGCCAGCAACAAGGTGCCGACACAGCCTGCAATAAAGGATGACATGCCTGCAGCTGCCAAAGCCGGACCCGCACGCCCTTGACGAGCCATCTGGTAACCGTCCAGCGTGGTCACCACCGAAGAGGATTCCCCCGGCAAATTGACCAATATGGCGGTGGTCGAACCGCCGTATTGCGCACCGTAATAAATACCCGCCAACATGATGAGCGCCGACACCGGCGGCAAGGCATAAGTCACTGGCAACAGCATGGCAATGGTGGCCACAGGCCCAATACCGGGCAGCACGCCGATGAGCGTGCCCAGCAAGCAACCGATCAAGGCATAGAGCAAATTGATCGGTGTGCCGGCAACTGCAAAACCGGTGGCAAGGTTGGCGAGCAAATCCATGGCGGTCCGATCAGGGAGTGATGAAGAAAGGCCACACCGGCATGGTCAGGCCCAGCAATTTGATGAAAACCACGTAACTGCCAGTGGCCAATATGCTGGACAGCACCAACCATCGCCGCAGTGTGAAACGGTTGACATCGGCGAGCAAAGCCAGTCCGCACAACGCGTAAATAGCTGCCATCAGCCCCATTGAAGGCAAGCCGAACATGGGCAAGCCACCTAACAGCACGCCAAACAGCACATTGGCGCCCAAAATACAAAACAACGGTCGCCAGGCGAAGTCCCCGATCGATCCACCGTCCGGGGTTTCCACCACGAGCGAAAAAAACATAATGAAACTGCCCAACAACACCAGCACCAATCCCAGCACCATGGGGAAATAGCCAGGGCCCATTTGTCCTGCCGTACCTACGGTGTAAGCGGTTGCCGCATTCCAAGCGAATGCCGCACCGGTCACGGTAAACATCACCCCTGACACAAAATCTTTTTGGCTTTTGATAGACACAAGAGGGCCCCTCTGATGCACAGAAGCGCCATTGTCACCTATGCCGCAATGGGTTTGAAATGGCGCAACCACTGCGGCGCAGGCAAGCGCCAGCGTGCCTGTATGTGCGCGGCCCGCGCTTGCAACAGCTCTTCTGCGGGGTGTTGCGCCGTGCGAAGTGCCAGCACCACCGTGTTGCCTTCGCGGGTCGGATTGAATGCCCACATGGCATCCGCCCCGAACGACTCGCTGATATGCGCCACCGACCGGTCAAAACTCGAAGAGCGACCAAACAAATTCACCACCATGCACCCGCGATGGGTCAACAGGTTTTTGCAATGGCCATAAAAGACCGGGTCATCCAAGACAGGCGCGGCGGCTTCGTCGTCATACAAATCGACATGCAACACATCGACCTGCCCTTGCCAGTGAGAATGCGCTGCCACTTCGGCAGCGTCCCCCAGCACCACGTTTAAACGCTCGTCATCAGGCGGCAATTCAAACCAAGTGCGGCACGCGGCCACCACTTGCGGGTTGAGCTCGATGGCGGTGGTGCGCATATCCAGCACGCGGTAGCAATGTTTGGTCAATGTCGCTGCGCCCAAACCCAATTGCAT
>CAMDSU010000065.1 GCA_945907335.1 Bordetella parapertussis
ATTGCACGTCGTAGCGTTTGTCGAGCACAGCTTTGTTCAATGTGGCGGCTTGGTAGTCTGGCAATCCATTTGACTTGTAGTCAAGTACCCAGTAGCGCCCGTCATGTTCAAACACCAGGTCGATGAAGCCGGTGAGCATGCCTTGCAACATGCGCGGTGGCAATGGAGCACGGGCTTGCCCGGGAAGCACATGCTCGGTGATCCATTGGTCAATAAGTGCGCTGCTCAAATGTGTCACACCCAATTTAAATTCCATCTCTGGCCAGAGATGAGAAGCCTTGAGTTGAGACAGCACCAAGGGTGGTGCAGACAAATTCGCTTGACCCATGGGCAATGGCGCAGATACCACCGCATGCAATGCATCAGGCAAGGCTTTTACCGTGTGCGCTGGCAAATTCAGACCGCGTGTTTTGCGGTCCAATAAATGTTGCCAAGCTTGCTCTGTCAAACTGCCAGAGGTGGCAGTTTGTACCAATGGCCAAGATTGCTGCGCTTGCCACTCTAGTAAGTCGTGTAGCAAACTTCCATAGCGTGCCCCGCGTGGAAACGCCTGCCAAAAATCAGGCGCAGTTGATGTGATGGAGGTTTCGGTTGCAGTGGCATGACCGGAGGGTTCAGAGTCATCATCTGACGGTGTGTGTTCAAGCGCGTCAGTCCATGCATCCGATTGCGCTTCTTCGCGCTGCGATCCGGCTTCGATACCACGGGTGAGGCTGCTAAAGCTGGCCATCCACCAACGGGGGTAGGTGTTGCGTTGCGCTACCAATGCGGCTTGGCTGTCCACATGATGTTGCGAAGCTGTGTAGACCACCGCGCTTTCCATGGGTAATTCCGCCACAGCAATGTCTGGGCAGTGGCCAAACAAAGACTGCAGGCGCTCAGGTAAATCTTCATGGTGTTGGCGTTGCAGCAATTCAGACACTGCACTTCGCTTGAGTGATTTGGCTTTGCCGGAAAGTCCGTTGGATGTGGCGGCCACACCCAACCACATGCTGCGTTTGGCGCGGGTGAGCGCGACATACAGCAAGCGCATGTCTTCGTCTACCGAGGACTCGGTGATATCAGCGTCCTCATCATTTTTGCTGGATGATGAAGCTTTGAAGCTGCCCAAAAACGGAATAAACACCAAAGGGTATTCCAAGCCTTTGCTTTTGTGAAAAGTCACCACTTGCACACAATGCGCATCGGTTTCAAGCCGCATTTTTTGTGCTTCGGGGTTGTCGCTGTCTGCTTGAAGTTGCTGCGCTAGGAACTGCAACAAGGCTTGCGGTCCTTGCAAACTGGCCGCTGCGGTTTGCAACAACTCACCAAGTTGCAAAAGATTGGTGAGCCGTCGATCCCCTTGCGGTTGCGACAGCAGGCGCTTTGCAATGTCTTGGCTGTGCATCCATTGGTACAGCATAGGCAACACGCCTTGGCGTTGCCAGACCTGTAACCATTGTTGACAAGACTCTGCCAGCGCATCACCCAACTCTGGGTTGTGCATGGCTTGTGTCAATTCGTTGACGGGCCACGCCCACAACTTACTGGCCATCGCACTGCGTAACCAGCGCATATGGCGCGGCATGCTGATGGCCCGCAACACGCGCCACAGGTCAGTAGCTTCTGGGCTTTGGTACACATTGGCATGGTCAGACAAAAAAACGCTGGGTAGGCCCACATGAGTCAATGCCGATTGCATGGCCTGTGCATGGGCATGGCTGCGTACCAGTACTGCCATGTGTCCGGGATGGATATCGCTGTGGGTATGGAGTAGCTTGGCCATTTGTGTGGCAAAGCCTTTGGCCATGTTGTGCACGTGTAATTCAGCAGGCCAATAAGGCTTGTCACTGATGCCAACTGGCAAAGGCATGTGCCAGAAGGTGAGGGGTGCCGTCGGACGACCACTGGCATCAGCCAATGGCTCGGCATCGGCTGCGCTCTTGACGTTCACAAAATCAATAGTTTGCTGCTTAGAGCGAAAGGGTTGCGCCAGACTGCCAAACAACAGGTTGACCGCGTTCACCAAACCGGGTGCAGAACGGTAGTTGGTGTCTAGGGTGTGGCACGCAGCCGGGTTGATTTCTAGCGCTGTACGGCGAGCTAGCAGATAGGTGTCAAGGTCTGCGCCACGGAAACTGTAAATAGCTTGCTTGGGGTCGCCAATCATCACCAAGGCGTGCCTGTCATTGACACGCGTGCTGTCGTAAATCCGATCCAAACTTTCGTATTGCCATGGATCGGTGTCTTGAAATTCATCGACCATGGCCACCGGGTACTGCTGGCGAATGGCATCGGCTAACTCGCCAGCATCATTTTGTAAGGCCTGGTGCAAGCGCTGCAGCAAATCGTTGAAATCGAACTGTGATTGTTGTAGCTTGGCCAATTGATAAGCCGCTCGTACTTCGTGGGCTGCATGCTCAACCAGCAGGGTCGCACACTCAGGCTTGTTTTCGGCAAATTGCACCCAACTCGAAACGCATTGAAAGAAATCGATGTCGGCTGCAGATGGCCAGCCGCAGGCTTGTAATTTTTCTGCGGTGAATCGCGCCAGCGTTTTGAGCGGTATGTCGCGACCGTGCACCGCCCAGTCGCTCAGTTGCTTGACCCAATCAGCAAAATATTTGTCGGAGATGCCTTGTGCTTTGATCAAGCCCTGGCTGCGAGCGTCATGCAACAGGTCGGGCAGGTGGGTTTGCCAAGCTTGTCGAGTCTTGGCTTCAAGGGCTTGATCTTGGCGTTGCCATTCTTGATAGGGCTGCAAAATTTCAATAGGCAATTGCAAAGGGGGAGAGGGCGCTTCATGCTTGGTTGTTGGTGGTTGAAGGTCCCAAACTTTCCACAATGGACGTATTTTTTCCAGCAAAACGTCGGGGCTGGCGCCAATTTGATCCAGCATGACGCGCTGCAATTCAAATGGCAAGGGGTAGAACCACTTGCGCCAGTGGTCTCGTACCAGTTGTTGCAGCAATGCATTTGGGTTGTCCAAATGGGTTTGCTCAAACAAGTCTCGGCTCATCAAGGCAAAACTGCTGAGCATGCGTCGGCTCCAGCCATGGATGGTGTAGATGGCAGCTTCGTCCATGGCTTGTGCGGCCAGATGCAAACGACGCGCACACTCGGGCCAAAAGTCTTTGGCCATGTCTTGGCTGAGACGTTGCAAAAACGGATCGTCTGGCGGTGATTGGTCCTTGAGCAGGCAGTCAAACCAACTCGCTGCTTGGTGTAAACGGTTGCGCACGCGTTCACGCAATTCTGCAGTGGCAGCTTCGGTGAAGGTCATTACCAAAATTTGCGATGGCATGAGCGGCTCTTGGTCAACCCGGCCATGGCCGATGACCAAACGCACATAAAGTGCGGTCAATGTCCAAGTCTTGCCGGTTCCTGCGCTGGCTTCAATGATTTGCCGCTGACGCAAGGGCAAGTGCAACGGGTCAAGCGTGTTCATGCGTCTTCCTCCACATCTGCGGTGGATGACAAATTGCTGGTCAGTAGCATGGGCCCATAAAGTTGCGTCGCTAAGGCTTCAAACTGCAGCATGTCCATCTCGTCAAAGCGAGTAAAAACACGTTGTAAATAAGGCGAGGAAGTTTGCTCACCATGGCGATGGCTGCCCCCGTCAAAGGTCAAGCGCCCCGCATCTAATGCCTTGAGCCTTTGTGCATCTTCGGACAGGCTGCCATGGGATACTTTTTGGCGTTGCAAAAGAAAGTCGCAAGCAGTTTTACGCGCCACATGCAAAGGGGTGAACCAGGCTTGGCGATACAGCAACAACAATGCTTGCAACGCAGCCAATGCCTGTGAAGGGGGCAGCGGTTTGAGCATGATCACGCCGTCTTCGCCGCTTTGCACACTCTCCGTGGAAATGCCTGCGGCATTGGCTGATAAATGGCCCAACCACAGTTGATGGAGGGCATGACCGTGCATGACTTTGCCTGCACGCATGTCTAAGTACAAGCCACTGCCATCAGCACGCTTGCGCCAGCGTGTCGCGTCTCCGCCATAAGGCAAAGTCACTGTCAAGCCATGTGCTTGCAATGACAACGATTGTGCAGGCCATTCACTGTTTGAATCATGTAGCCATGGTTGTAGGCTGGCGATGATGGTGTCTTTGAGTGCCAACAAGGCTTCTTGCTGGGCTTGACCGCCGCCCGCCATGGCGAGCTCACCCCGCAGTTTCAGTTGATGCAAGAAGGCCAATGGCTCAGATGCATAAAGCAGTTCTTGTCGACGCTTATAGCCCTCTAAACCAACCAGTTCGAACGGTTCGTTTTCTTCGTCGTTGTCTTGCGGGGTGTCTAGTACGACTTGCAAATGGTGCTTGAAATACACCTCAACCGGTTGGCGCAACAAGGTGTGTAAGGCCGCTTCGTCCAATGTGGTGGGTATGGGCAGTCCCACCTCAGTCAGGGGTTGCACTGGCACACGTAGCTGCGGTTCTGTATACACGCCAGTCCATTCGGCAGCGTAAGTGGCAAAGCCTGAGCCCAGGGTGAAATAGCGGGATGAAAACGGCTGCAAGGGTTGCAGTTGGGGAATGAAGGCAGGGTCTTTGCCATTGGGGTTGCTGTAGCAACGGTTGACATGGTCCAACAATTGCGCGACCAGTACCGAAGCGGGCAGAGGGGCATGGTCGCTGGCGCGCTTGCCTTGCCAAGAGATATACAAGCGTTGGCGGGCTGACAACACCGCTTCCAAAAACAAGTAGCGGTCGTCTTCTCGGCGGGCCCGATCTCCAGCGCGTACTTGTCCAGGTTGGTTGATCAGGTCAAAGTCTCGCGGGGTCGGGCTGCGTGGATAAGCGCTGTCGTTCATGCCAAGCAGACACACCACTTTGAAAGGAATGGCTCGCATGGGCATGAGCGTGGCGAATTGCACACCACCGCTGGCAAAGCGCTGTTGCAAACCGATGCTGTCGAGTTGTGCCGACCAGTGGCTGCGCAATACGCCCAGCGGCAGGGTTTCTTCATAACCAGCCAATTGGCTGTCTCTTAATGCATCTTCCAAGGGCGCCAGCAATTGATCAAACACACGTTGGTCCGCATCCTCTGTCACCAGAAAAAAGCGTTCAGACAACTGCTGCCACAACGGCAACCAGTCAGCGATGCGTCGCTCGGCCTGTAGGTCTTGCAAGCTGCGGTCCATGTCGTCCAGCCATTGCAACAAACCATTGATGAGCGGGGCGTCCAAACCGTCGATGGCGGCAAGGCCAGCGGTATGCTGCCACGGCGCAGTGCTTGCTTGCGGGCCGAGGGCATAGCCCAGCAGCAATCGGCGAAGGCCAAAGCCCCAGGTGTTTTGATCGGCATCAGCCAAGTGGCTGTCAATGCCCCAAGGTTGGCGTTGTTGCGCATCCAGGCCCCAGCGCACACCAGCATGGCTCAGCCAGTCGTGCAACTGTTCAATATCCGCTTCACTAAGCCTGTACCGATCGCGTACTGCCTTGACTTGAAACAGGCCCAACCAGTCGCGCAAACTCAATCTCAGTTGCGGCAACTGCAATAACGTGTCCACCGCTTGCACCAAGGGGTGGATGCGCGGCGTGCTGTCGGTGACCGAATAAGGGATGTCAAGTTCAGGGCGTTGGCCGTTTGCGTGGCGACCGAAAACAGCATGGATATGGGGAGCAAACTGCGCCATGTCCGGCACCATCACCATGATGTCGGACGGTTGCAATTGCACATCAGCATTGAGCCATGCAAGCACCCGGTCGTGCAAAACTTCTACCTCGCGCTGTGCTGAATGTGCTTGCACAAACCACAGACTGTGGTCGTCAGTTGCCAGCGTGACAGGCGTATCTGGTGGCGGGTTCAGTTGCAAGATGTCAGACTGCAACTGCTGCAACACACCCGGTGTGTGTCCTTCGTCTTGCCATTCTTTGACCGGGTTGATGAAGACAGATAAGCGCTTGTATTCAGGCGCGTGTTCATCAGCGGCTTCAAATTGGTCGATCGCGTGCAAATAGTCGCGTCCTTGCTTGCCCCAAGCAGCCAGCAAGGGATGACCGCCTTGGGACAGGTCTTCGCTGAGATGGCCCCAATGTTCTTGGCTAGGGTTATGAACAAACATCAGTACAGGCAGATGCCGCCCCAGCGCCACCAAGGCTTGCATGGTTTGCATGGGCAGTGCCGTGACCCCAAACACCATCAGACGAGGCGGCAAACCTTGAATGCTGCCCGACGGGAGTTGATGCAAGCTCTGTAGAAATGCTTGGTGCACGTCGGAGCGAGATTCAAATTGACCAGACCACGGCGCATGTTGTTGTACGTCTTGCAGCAGGTCACGCCACATGGCGGCTTGCCAAGCTTGCGAATCAGGCAAGGCCTGAGCACGTTCCCAATGGTCCACCCCTTTGGCCCAATTGCTGAGCCAGTCAGAACGGTAATTTTGGTAGCCGTCCAGAACATCGGCGAGTTGTTGCGCCAAATGGTAGGCGCGTATGCCGTTGCGGTCTTCACCCATGTAATGGGCGAGCACTGCATAGCGCGGGTCGTCCAGCCATTGGGGTAATTTGCGCAGGATGCGCCAAGCCAAGGGGGCTTTGTCCAGCGGCATGTGCATGGGCAAGCGCTCAACGCCCAGCACAGTTCGGTAAATTTGCCATAACTGGCTAGAGGGCAGCACCATGCGTGTGGCAGCACAAATGCCCAAGGCATCATCGCTGGCCAAAGCCATGCTCAGCCAATGCTTCATGCCATTGCTTTGTACCAAGATGGTTTCAGCAGCCAAGGGCGGCAAGGGATGGCGTTGAATATGTTCGACCATGAGGTCGCGCAAGCCTTCCATGCGGTTGCTGTGCAACACCATGAATCCTGTGGGCAGAGGCTTGGGTGAAGAAGTGGGGCTCGACATGGAAGGCTCAGCTTAAGGCATTTGCAGGGTCGTGTGGTGAGCCTGCCAGCCACATATTGTCAAGGCATTGGAGATTTTTTTGCAGAAAGTGAACTGGGCAGGGGAAGTCCTTGAACGGTCAAGCCTTGGTCTGAAAGGCTTTGCGCTACCCGCGGACCCATGCCAGACACCCGTTGCATCAGGTCGGACCAATCTTTAAAGGGGTGTTGCGCTCGAGCCGCCATCAAGCGGCGTGTGAATGGTGGTCCGATGCCACGCAATCCATCAAGCTCTGCTTCGCTGGCTTGGTTGACGTCTAAAGCCATAGCGGGGGATAAAAAAGCCAGCGTCAAGCCGACACATAAAAAATACCGGGACATGATGTTTTCTCAATTGAAAGCATCGATTGCAGCATGGAATGCATTGAACCGAATGAACTGGTGCTTGAGAAAAAAAACAGCACCACTGTTGGTCAGGATTACAGTTCTTCGATACGTCTGGGGGGATAACTGTCCCAAGCTTGGCAGCCCGGGCATTGCCAGAAATGCTGCAATGCTTCAAAACCGCAGGCTGCGCAGCGGTAGCGGCGCAAGGGTTTGGCAGCATGCGCGAGCGCGCGTTGAACCTGAGGTTGTTGCTCAGGGCTGAGTGCCGTGTCAGACAGCAACTGAGAGGCTGCAATCAGCGAAGGATGGTGGTTCAAATGCAGGCTGTACAAAGCCTTACCGTCGGTTTGCCCCATGCTGTTTTGCAAACTGACAATCGCGTCAAGCACATCCAGGCTTTGCAACTGGTGATAACTGTCTTGCAACAAAGTCAGGATGGGAATTTGCCTTTGCACTTGCGGCGCAAGCCGTGCCAAGGCAGCGGCAACCAATGGCATGGCGGACGGCACCAAACGCGCCAACTCTTGCAATTGGTCGCATGCATGGGTCAAACGGTTTTGCCGCTCACACAATTCAGCCAGCGCAATGCGTGGACGTGCACTTTCCGGAGCCGTTTCAATGGCTTGGGTCAGCAACGCTTCACCGGCTTGCAAGTCTTTTTCGCTTGCAGCCAATTCACACAAATAATGCGCCCGCCGCACCGCAAAATTGCCCTGGCCTTGTCCGTCAAGTTGCAAAGAAATGTCGGCAGCTTGACGCCAGTCACGCCCGCGTTCGTAAATACTGAGCAAGGCCAACAATGCCTGAGGAGCCAGCGAGGTTGTCAACAAGGGTTGTAATGCTGCCTCTGCTCTGTCTAATATGCCGGCCTTGACGAAATCCAAGGCCAAATCGTATTGCGCACGGTCGCGGTCCGCGTTGCTCAAATCGGCGCGTGCAAGCAAATGCTGGTGCACACGCACGGCACGTTCAAACTCACCGCGGCGGCGAAATAAATTGCCTAGTGCAAAATGCAATTCGGAGGTATCCGGGTCGCGTTGAACCGCTTCAATGAATGCATCAATGGCCTGGTCTTGCTGTTCATTCAGCAAATAGTTCAGCCCTTTGAAATACGCCTTGGGGTTGCTGCGATTTTCCATCCGCAATTGGCGCAAATCAAAACGTGAGGCCAACCAACCCAGCACAAAAGCAATGGGCAGGCCTAAGAATATCCAACTGATATCAAGGTCCATACATATCCGCAGCAACGGCCTCTGTATTGGGTTTGTTCGCAGGGGCCGAAGCAGTGTCTTGTATGGCTTTTTTGGCAAGACGGCGCTGTTGCCACCAACGCGGCACCATGCCAGCCACGCCGACCACCACGCCGATGGCAAAAACGGCGAGAAGCACCAGCACCATGGGCGCACGCCATTCCATGTCCCAGAAAAAACGCACTGACACGTCTTCTCGGTTGTTCAATGCAAAGGCAAGCATGGTCAAAAAAATGGCTGCTTTCAGTATCCACTGAAGCAGCCGTATGAATGTTTTCAAGTGCATCCCCCTTGATGGGTGAAAAGATCAGGACTGAGCATCACCGGACTTGTCCAATAAGTCTCGGGTTCGAACTTCAATGGCTTCACGCAAGGCCTTGCCTTGTTTGAAATGCGGCACGCGTTTTTCTGGAATGGCCACGCTTTCGCCTGAACGTGGATTGCGGCCCATGCGCGGTGGACGGCGGTTGACGGAAAAACTGCCAAAGCCACGCAACTCTATGCGATGACCTTTCACCAGCGCGTCGCTCATGGCGTCGAGCAAAGCCTTGACGGCAAACTCAGCATCCCGATGGGCAAGTTGCGGAAAACGTGCGGCCAGTTCTTCAACCAAATCACTGCGGGTCATGGAATTACAACTCGTTAATCATCTTTTCAAACCACCACCTGCTGGCTTGCGCGCAACAGGTGGCTG
>CAMDSU010000066.1 GCA_945907335.1 Bordetella parapertussis
ACTCACCGAAGACGAGCGCATGATCCGCGAGGCCGCGTTTGCGTATTGCCAGGACAAATTGCTGCCGCGCGTGACCGAAGCCTTTCGGCATGAAAAAACAGACCTCGCGATATTCCGTGAAATGGGCGAACTCGGTTTGCTCGGTCCCACCATCCCCGCGCAATACGGCGGCCCCGAATTGAACTATGTGGCTTACGGCTTGATCGCGCGCGAAGTCGAACGCGTCGACTCGGGTTACCGATCGATGATGAGCGTGCAATCCTCATTGGTGATGTTGCCGATTTTCGAATTCGGCACCGAAGGCCAGCGCCAGAAATACTTGCCCAAACTCGCCACCGGCGAATGGATAGGTTGCTTCGGATTGACGGAACCAGACCACGGCTCGGACCCGGCCAGCATGGCCAGTCGCGCGCACAAGGTCAAAGGCGGCTACAAACTCAGCGGCAACAAAATGTGGATCTCCAATTCACCCGTGGCCGATGTGTTCGTGGTTTGGGCCAAAGAGGTGAGTGAAGCCGGGGCGGTTGGTCCGATACGCGGCTATGTGTTGGAAAAAGGCATGGCCGGTTTGAGCGCGCCGGCCATTCACAGCAAGGTCGGTTTGCGCGCGTCTATCACCGGCGAAATCGTCATGGACGGCGTATTTGTGCAGGAGGAGAACGCCTTCCCCGAAGTGCAAGGCTTGAAAGGCCCGTTCACTTGTTTGAACAGCGCGCGTTACGGTATCGCCTGGGGCGCCTTGGGCGCAGCCGAAGATTGTTTTCACCGCGCGCGTCAGTACACCTTGGACCGCCAGCAGTTTGGTCGGCCGCTAGCCGCCAATCAACTCATTCAGAAAAAGATGGCCGACATGCAAACCGAAATCGCCCTCGGTTTGCAAGCCTGTTTGCGTTTGGGGCGCATGAAAGACGAAGGCACGGCGTCGGTGGAAATCACGTCTATTTTGAAGCGCAACTCTTGCGGCAAGGCGCTGGACATTGCCCGCATGGCGCGTGACATGATGGGCGGCAACGGCATCAGCGACGAGTTCGGTGTGGCGCGCCATTTGGTGAATTTGGAAGTGGTCAACACTTATGAAGGCACGCACGACATACACGCTTTGATTTTGGGCCGGGCCATCACAGGCATTGCGGCGTTTGCCAATTAACGCATTTGGTTGAAGCGCTTCAGACAATCGGTACGCCACCGCCGCCCATAATGCTGGCATGAGCAACAAGCAGCGTATCGTGGTGGGTTTAAGCGGCGGCGTCGACTCGGCCGTGACGGCTTTGTTGTTGAAGCGCCAAGGCCATGAAGTCGTTGGCATCTTCATGAAAAACTGGGAGAACGACGACAACGATGAATACTGCTCGTCCAACCAGGATTTCATAGACGCAGCGGCTGTGGCCGATGTCATCGGCATAGACATAGAGCACATCAATTTTGCAGCTGATTACAAAGACCGCGTGTTCGCCGAATTTTTGCGCGAATACCAAGCCGGGCGCACGCCGAACCCGGACATTTTGTGCAACGCCGAAATCAAGTTCAAAGCGTTTTTAGATCACGCGTTTGCTTTGGGTGCTGACAAAATGGCGACCGGCCATTACGCGCGAGTGCGGCACAACCCGCGCAACGGTTTGCATGAATTGCTAAAAGGTGTGGACAACAGCAAAGACCAAAGTTATTTTTTGCACCGTTTGACGCAGTCGCAGTTGTCGCAGTCGCTGTTTCCCATCGGTGAATTGCAAAAAACCGAAGTGCGGCGTATCGCCGCTGAAGCCGGTTTGCCGAATGCGCGTAAAAAAGACTCCACCGGTATTTGCTTTATCGGAGAGCGGCCGTTTCGTGAATTTTTAAACCGCTACATCGCCAAAGCCCCAGGCCCGATCAAAACCGATCAGGGCAGAAAAATCGGCGAACACCAAGGCTTGAGTTTTTACACCTTGGGCCAGCGCCAAGGCTTGGGCATAGGCGGCATCAAAGAAAAAGGCGCACAACGCGGCGGTGGCGACCACTCGCCCTGGTTTGTCGCGCGCAAAGACATGCAAACCAACACCTTGTGGGTGGTGCAAGGCCATGACCATCCGTGGTTGTTGTCCTCACGTTTGCAGTTTGACGATGCGAGCTGGACGTCTTCAACCGCACCTGCGCTGACAGATTGTTTTGCCAAAACACGTTACCGTCAATCGGATGCGGCTTGTGCATTTGAGCCCTTGGCTGACACGGCGTATGCGTTGACTTTCCCCGAGCCGCAATGGGCGGTGACGCCGGGACAGTCTGCCGTGTTGTACGACGGTGAGGTGTGTTTGGGCGGTGGCGTGATCATGAGTTAATTGGGTAATTGGGGTCAGACACCAATTACCGAAAATGAAACAATTCTTAGGCCAAGTAGTGCACTCAGGCCGAACAGGAGGGTGCGTTTTTTTCGAGCAAAAGCGCAGAAAAAAATCGCACCGGATGGGTCGGCCTAAGCGTGAATTAAAACTGAACAAACGTTAAAAACAAAACCCCGCTGAAGCGGGGCTTTGAAGACACAAGAGCTTTTAAAAATCAGGCAGCGGTCAACCAGTAACCGGCATTGAACGGGCTGCTCATGCGTAAAGCCAAAGGCGACACATCGACCAATTTGTCGGTAGGCATTTTTTCGCCGTCGCTTAAATCGATGGCGGAAGATTCCAAGGCGTCGCTGCGTTCAGCCATCGCGGCGCGTGCCACAGAGAATGAATAAAAGCAACGGAATGAGACTTTGCGTTCGGCCCAGAATTCTGCGGCCTCACGGAACACATCCAGCAATTGTTCACGCGCTTCTTTGTCGAACTTGGCGTGTGCCGGAATATGTTCCAGCACCAGAATGAAGCCGGGTTGCTGGCCAGACTTGTACAAAGCATCGCTCATGCTGTCAAACAATGCGTCGAAATTTTTACCTGCTTGCGGCGCGAACGTGAACTGCTGGGTGGTCATGTCCAGAATGTCTTGCTTGCTTTGTGCGTTGGCCAAATTGGCATACAAAAAATGGTAGCCCAGCTGGGCGGCCGCAGATTGCAAATCAGCCACGCGAAAAGCGCGGATAGATTGAACGATATTTGTTTTGACTGTACGAAGAGGCATGTCCATCGCCATGGTATTCCTGCAAATGTCGAGTTTGTAAAACGCTGAAACTGTGGATAAGTTGTCAACAAATCGGTCACGACAGACTGCAGCCGGTTTACAAACTCGGGTTAACCCGAAAAACTCGATGTGAGATTATCTTGCAAAGCCGCCAAATTTGCAAGGATCGTCAGGGGTAGCAGCGTTGATGACAGGGAAAAGTCATCTATGTGAGTGTATACACACTTATGAATAAGGCTTTAGCGTACAGCGTTGATGTCAGCCACAGCAATGGCTGTCATGTTCACAATACGGCGCACCGTGGTGCTGGCCGTCAGTATTTGCACCTGTTTGGCCGCGCCCAGCAATACCGGACCAATGGCGATATTGCCGCCAGCCGCAGTTTTGAGCAAGTTATAGGTGATATTTGCGGCATCCAGGTTGGGCAATACCAGCAAATTGGCGTCAGACAGCAGCGTGGTATGGGGCATGAGCGCTTGGCGGGCCACGGTGTCAATCGCCACATCGGCATGCATTTCGCCGTCAATTTCAAGCCAAGGCGCAAGATCTCGCACCAAGGCCAGTGTGCGGCGCATTTTCAGCGCGGTGGGATGGTTGCTGCTGCCGAAATTGGAATGTGACAGCAGCGCGGCTTTGGGCACCACACCAAAGCGCTTCATTTCTTCTGCGGCCATCACCGTGATCTCGGCCAATTGCTCGGCGCTGGGGTCGTAGTTGATGTGTGTGTCCACCAAAAACAGCTGGCGTTCGGGCAGCAGCAGTGCATTCATGCAGGCGTAGGTGCTGACACCAGGGCGCAAACCAATGACTTGGTCCACATACTTCAAATGCGCGTCAGGAGTGGACCAAGTGCCGCAAATCAATCCGTCTGCTTCACCCTTGTGCACCATCATGCTGCCGATCAAGGTCAGGCGTCGGCGCATATCAATCTTGGCCAGTTGTTGCGTCACGCCCTTGCGCTCGGTCATGGCGTGGTAGCTTTGCCAGAAATCGCGGTAGCGGTGGTCGTCCTCTACATTGACGACTTGGTAGTCAACACCTTCAGCCAAACGCAGACCAAAACGCTCGATGCGTTGGCTGATCACGGATGGGCGGCCAATCAAAATCGGATGGGCCAAGCCTTCGTCCCGCACAATTTGGGCGGCACGCAGCACACGTTCGTCTTCGCCTTCGGCAAAGCAAATGCGTTTTTTGCTGCCGCGTTTGGCCGCGCTGAATATGGGCTTCATCGCCGCGCCTGAGGCATACACCAGAGACTGCAATCTTTCGCGATAAGCGTCCATGTCGGTGATCGGACGCTGCGCCACGCCGCTGGCAATGGCCGCTTGCACCACCGCTGGCGCAATTTTCATCATCAGGCGCGGGTCAAACGGTTTAGGAATCAAATACTCGGGACCAAACGCTAGGTTCTCGCCTGCGTACGCCGCCGCGACCACTTCACTTTGCTCGGCTTGCGCGAGCTCGGCAATGGCATGCACCGCAGCCACTTCCATTTCTGGCGTGATGGTGGACGCTCCCGCGTCGAGTGCACCGCGAAAAATATAAGGAAAACACAATACGTTGTTGACTTGGTTGGGGTAATCGGTGCGACCCGTGGCCATGATGGCATCGTCCCGCACTTTCAACACTTCTTCTGGCAATATTTCAGGGGTCGGGTTGGCCAAGGCCAAAATCAAAGGCCGCGCAGCCATGGCCTTGACCATGTCGGGTTTGAGCACGCCACCGGCGGATAAGCCCAAAAACACATCTGCATTGCCAATCACATCGCTCAAACTGCGCGCATCGGTTTTTTGCACGAACTGAATTTTGTCCTCGTCCATCAACTCGGTGCGCCCTTCGTAAACCACGCCGGCCAAGTCGGTGACCCAAATATTTTGTCGTGGCATGCCGAGTTTGACCAACATGCCCAAGCAAGCCAACGCCGCCGCGCCTGCGCCAGAAGCGACCAATTTCACTTGGGTGATGTCCTTGCCCACCACTTTGAGGCCATTGAGGATGGCCGCGCCCACCACGATCGCGGTGCCGTGCTGGTCATCGTGGAACACCGGAATCTTCATGCGTTCGCGCAATTTGCGCTCGACATAAAAACAATCCGGTGCTTTGATGTCTTCTAAGTTGATGCCGCCGAATGTCGGCTCTAAGGACGCAATGATGTCGACCAGTTTGTCCGGGTCTTTTTCGTTGATCTCGATGTCAAACACATCGATACCAGCGAATTTTTTAAAGAGGACACCCTTGCCTTCCATCACTGGTTTGGCGGCCAAAGGGCCGATGTCCCCCAAGCCCAGCACCGCTGTGCCGTTGGTGATGACGGCCACCAAATTGCCCCGGCTGGTGTATTTGTAGGCGTTGTTTGGGTCTTTGACAATTTCTTCACAGGGGGCAGCCACACCGGGCGAATACGCCAGTGACAAATCGTGCTGGTTGACCAATTGTTTGGTGGCTTGAATGGCGACCTTGCCGGGCGTGGGGAACTCGTGGTACTCAAGCGCGGCTTTGCGCAATTGGGCGCGGGCTTGCGGACTGGTGTGGTCGTTGGCGGCCACTTTTGAATCACTCATGCATGTCTTTCGGTCGAGGCAAGCTCAAAATTTATAGGTGTATTCAGCAATGTATGAATCGCTTTCGTGGACGTGGGTATGCGCCTCCCAGGAGCGGGCCCAACGGAATTCCAATTCGTGGTGCTCGCCAATGTCAAAGCTGGGCCCCAAACGGAATTTGTTGACATCGTGACCGCTGGTGCCGTCTAAAGCGCGTTGCACCCTGACGCCCATGATGAAGCCGAAAAACCCGCGTTCATAGCGCAAGGCGGCGTCGCTGTAGCCGTAAAAATATTTTTCGCCGGCATCGTTGGCATGCCCGATCAGGCCGCGGAAATACATGCCCAAGTCGCCTTTGAGGGGCACATTTTTTTTCACCCGCACAGCAACTTTGTAGACGTTGCTGAAACTGGTGACGCCGCTGTCAACTTCCTTGTCGCGTTCGCCTTCGAACAAGAGGTCAATGCGGTGTATCGGTCCGTTTTTGAAACTCAGGCTCGGAATCAGTGTGAGGCCATTGCCATGGCTCACGTTGTCCACCATTTTCTCGTGTTCGTATTCCACGCCGAACTCGGGTCGACCGCCCCATAAAGTGGCCTCTGCCATCGCAGTGATTGGCAGCATGCCAGCGGCGAGCAGAAAAAACGCAAAACGTACGTGTGTCAAAAGAGCAGGCATGGTGCAGAGGGAAATTTATCCGAGCATACAACGAACAACTGACCGACTGCCTCAGCGCTTGACTCGTGCGGATGGTGTCTTCAAGCGGCCAGCCATTGCATGGCCTTGGTGCGCAAGGCGGTTTGTTTGCCACCAAGCACAAAGCCTCGACAGCGGCCATCCTCCGCCATGAATTGCCAGACATGCTCCTCGCTGGTTTGCCAGTTGCCCACAGTGCCCGGCTCAGGCAAGGCCAGCAACAAGGCAAATGCCGGTGTCTTTACCGCCACCGGCATGACAGGAAAGACGACGTCGGTTGGCGTGCCCGCCAGCGTGGCGCCCAACGCCCGCGCAGCCGTCATGATGGGCATGACATAGGGCAAGACACGGTCACCTGCCGAAGCATATTGCGCCACATCGCCCAAGGCGTATACATGCGGGTCGCTGGTTTGCAATTGAGTGTTCACCCGTACCCCGCGGTCACAAGCCAAACCGGCCTGCGCCAGCCACGCGGTGTCGGGACGCAAACCAATGGCACTGAGCACCATGTCCACTTGCAATGTTTCACCGCTGTGCAAATGCGCCTGCAAGGCGGGGCCTTGGTGTGAAACGCTGCTGACCCGGTTGTTCAAATGCCAGACCACGCCCAAAGCGCCAAGCGCCTGGTGCAATGGTGCGCTCGCCGCTTCTGGCAGCAAGGCCGCCAAAGGACGCGTTGCCGGGTCAACCACATGCACCTGAAAGCCAGCGCCCGCCAAGTCGTTGGCGAATTCACAGCCGATCAAACCCGCGCCCATGATCAGCACCTTCGCACCAGGCTGCAAGCGCTCACGCAGCAGCGCGTAATCCGCCCATTGATTGACGGACAAAACGCGGTCAGCGGCATCGCCTTCCAACGGCAGCCGAATCGGCTCGGCACCCAAGGCCAGCACCAAGCGGCTATAGGAAAACACCTGCGTGTCGGTATGCAGTTCACGGTTCGCCAGATGCAATGCATGTGCGTGCGAATGGGCATGGCATTGCACATTCAAACTTGCAGCCAAGTCAGCAGCCAGGCCATTGACCAATTGCTGGGCAGTTTTGCCTTGGGCAAATGCGGTGGACAAGGCCGGTTTGGGATAGGCGTCCCCCGAGGAAGCCGTGACCAGCACCACCGGGGTTTGGCTGTCGTGCTTGCGAAATTCTTTGATGCTGGTCCAGCCGGCCAAGCCGCTGCCCAGCACCACCACGGGGGCGTCAGTCATGCTCAGACCTCGACCATTTCGAAATCAGCCTTGGCCACGCCACAGTCCGGGCAGGTCCATTCTGCGGGCACATCGGCCCAGCGGGTGCCCGCGGCGATCTTGTCCTCGGGACGACCGGCGGCTTCGTCATAAATGAAACCGCACACGATGCAAACATAGGTGTTGAAAGAGTTGCTCATAAATTGCTCCTGAAATAACAGTAGGAAAAAAGGTGGAGTATCGCCAACGCAGCGAATCAGGCCGTGGCTTGTTGCAAGCGTGCTTTGTAGTGGTTGGCGTGGCGCTCTTCCACCTTGGCCAATGCGGCAAAGCGTTTTTGCGCCTTGGCCAAGGTGGCGGCAAATTGCGCAGCGTGTGTTTTGGATTCTTCGATTTGCTCGTTCATCTCGGCCACCGCAGCGGCGTTGCCCTCCTCTTCGGCGGTACGACGGAATGAAGGGTACATCTCGGTGTACTCGTAGGTTTCGCCGTCAATCGCGATTTGCAAGGCCTTGGCGGGTGTCATGTCGGCTTTGGGGTAGAGCAAATCAAGGTGACCAAACGCATGCTGCAATTCTTGGTCAGCAGTTTCCTCAAACGTGCGGGCGGTTTCCTCGTCGCCCATGGCGCGGGCGATGCGGGCGAAATAACGGTACTTGGTGTGAGCCATGGATTCGCCGGCAAAGGCGGACTCAAGGTTGGCCATGGTTTTGATCTCTGGGCGCTGCTGGGTACTCATAAAAACTCCTGTGATTGATAAAATGAATCGGAACAGGAGAAATGATAGAGGCAATTGATTTAAATTGCCAATTGATTCTTGCTAACTCATTGATAGAGGCTATTCAGTGTGGGTTTTCTATCAACCCCGCATCAAAGCTTCAATTTCATCCGCATCGACCGGCACACCCCGGCTGATCAGCTCACAGCCGCTGGCGGTAACGATGGCGTCGTCTTCTATACGAATGCCAATGTGCCAGAACTGCTCGGGCACGCCGTCGCCCGGGCGCACGTACAAGCCCGGCTCTAGCGTCAGTACCATGCCCGGGTGCAGCACCCGGCTGGGGCGGGCTTGCACCACCACGCCGGTGATCGGGTCAGCCTTGGGCGGCTCGGTGTTGGCCTCGCCGGGCTCGACATAGCTGCCGCAATCATGCACATCCATGCCCAACCAGTGACTGGTGCGGTGCATGTAAAACGGGAAATAAGCTTTCTTTTCGATCACGTCTTGCAAAGTGCCGTGTTTGTCATGCGACAACAAGCCCACATCCAACAAGCCTTGCGACAGTACTTTCAATGCGGCGTTGTGCGGGTCGTTGAACCGCGCACCGGCGCGGGTGGCATCTGCGGCGGCGTACTGAGCGGCC
>CAMDSU010000067.1 GCA_945907335.1 Bordetella parapertussis
ACGCGCGGGCAAGCCGGAAATGGCTATCTCGCTTACTCAGATTTCCTCGAAGAAGTTCGAGGCAAACGAATAAAGTCAGCAACTATTCAAGAAGGTCAGGGTGGGACTGAAATCATTGCCACCACGACTGAAGACCGCAAAGTCCGAACCAACGCAACATATTTAGACCGCGGTTTGGTGGGTGATTTGATTGCCAACAACGTAAAGTTTGATGTCAAGCCGCGCGAAGAAGGCTCGCTGCTGATGACCTTATTGGTCAGTTGGGGCCCCATGTTGTTGCTGATCGGTGTGTGGGTGTATTTCATGCGTCAAATGCAAGGTGGCGGCAAGGGCGGAGCTTTCAGCTTTGGCAAAAGCAAGGCCCGCATGCTGGATGAAAACAATAACACCGTCACTTTCGCTGATGTTGCGGGTTGCGATGAAGCCAAAGAAGAAGTTAAGGAAGTGGTTGACTTTTTGAAAGACCCGCAAAAATTTCAAAAACTAGGTGGACGAATTCCCAGAGGATTGCTGCTGGTGGGCCCACCCGGAACTGGTAAAACTTTGTTGGCAAAAGGTATCGCTGGTGAAGCCAAAGTCCCTTTTTTCAGCATTTCAGGTTCTGACTTCGTCGAGATGTTCGTAGGGGTTGGTGCCGCCCGCGTACGCGACATGTTTGAAAACGCAAAGAAAAATGCACCTTGCATCATTTTTATTGACGAGATTGATGCCGTGGGCCGCCAGCGCGGTGCTGGTTTGGGCGGCGGTAATGATGAGCGCGAACAAACACTCAATCAGATGCTGGTGGAAATGGATGGCTTTGAAACCAATTTGGGCGTGATCGTGGTGGCTGCCACTAACCGACCAGACATTTTGGATGCGGCACTGCTTCGCCCCGGTCGTTTTGACAGACAGGTTTACGTCACACTGCCTGACATCAGAGGCCGCGAGCAAATTTTGAATGTTCACATGCGAAAAATTCCCGTTGGGCAAGATGTGTCGCCCAGTGTGATTGCACGCGGTACCCCTGGCATGAGTGGCGCAGACTTAGCAAATCTGACTAACGAAGCGGCACTGATGGCGGCTCGGCGCAATGCACGCGTGGTAGAAATGCAGGACTTTGAAAAGGCCAAGGACAAAATCCTAATGGGTCCAGAGCGGCGCAGCATGGTCATGCCTGAAGAAGAACGCAAGAACACCGCCTATCACGAGTCCGGCCATGCGTTGATTGGCAAGCTCATGCCTAAATGCGATCCGGTACACAAGGTCACCATCATTCCGCGGGGTCGCGCATTGGGTGTCACCATGAGTTTGCCTGCCGCAGACCGTTACAGTTACGACAGAAATTACATGCTCAGTCAAATCAGCATGTTGTTTGGTGGCCGTATCGCAGAGGAAGTGTTCATGAACCAAATGACCACTGGGGCCTCTAATGACTTTGAAAGAGCGACCCAAATTGCCCGAGACATGGTCATGCGCTATGGCATGTCAGAAGCCTTAGGCCCCATGGTTTATGCAGAAAATGAAGGTGAAGTTTTCCTGGGTCGATCGGTCACGAAAACCACCAACATGAGCGAGTCAACCATGAAGAAAGTCGATGATGAAGTCAGAAGCATCATTGACGGGCAATACACTTTGGCGCGAAAGTTAATTGAAGATAACGCCGACAAGATGCACGCCATGGCCCATGCTTTGATGGAATGGGAAACCATCGACAGCGATCAGTTAGATGACATCATGGCTGGGCGTCCACCGCGTCCGCCCAAAGATTGGACGCCTAGAACTCCTTCTTCAGGTGATGGTTCAGGTGGTACCCCTGCTGTTCATCCGAACACCTCACCCACCACGGCTTAATGTCTTTGGCAGGCAATAACAACATGGGGCATTTGCCCCATGTTCGCTTTTGGAAAACCTCTCGCTTCCATCTTTCACTGGCCCATCCGTTGGTGATGGGTATCGTCAACGTCTCGACTGACTCTTTTTCTGCACAGCAAGACCAGTTGTCAACGGTTGAAGTTATTGCCCATGCCCAGCGGTTGCTTCACGAAGGCGCCGATATTTTGGACGTGGGTGGCGAATCCACTCGACCCGGCGCCCAAGCATTGACACATCAGCAAGAATGGCTCCGAATTGCACCCGTGCTGCAAGAGTTACTGCGCTGGAATAAACCGATTTCTTTAGACACATATCATCCTGAAAGCATGCAAAAGGCATTGGATTGGGGCGTTGACATCATCAATGACGTGTGGGGATTGCGTCAACCCAATGCTTTGCAAACAGTGGCCTCTTTCGAATGTGGCATTTGCATGATGCATATGCATGCTGAACCATCCACCATGCAACTCCACCCTATGCAAGAAGATGTTATGGGCGCGCTAGAGGTTTTTTTTCAAACACAATTGCAGTCGACCGATGAAATAGGAATCAACAGAGCACGCATGGTGTTGGACCCCGGGATTGGATTTGGAAAAAAAGTGGCACAAAACTTTCACATTCTCAAATACCAACAGCGTTTGCTACAGTTTGATCTGCCTTTATTGGTAGGGTGGTCGCGAAAATCTTCGCTGGGCCACGTCACAGGACTAGATGTTTCACAACGTTTGGTGCCAAGCATCACAGCAGCAGTTTTGGCGATGGAGCGTGGGGCCAGTATTTTGCGCGTACATGATGTTGCTCAGACAGTGGCTGCAAGGGCAGTTTGGCAAGCGTCTGTTTGATTCAAAAATCCTGCGAGATACATACGATATGAAAAGAACTTATTTCGGTACTGACGGCATTCGCGGAACGGTGGGTCAATATCCCATTACGCCCGATTTCATGTTGAAGCTTGCCAATGCTGTGGGACACCATTTAAAGCAAACGGATAATCGACCACAGGTAGTGATTGGCAAGGACACGCGTATTTCTGGGTATATGTTGGAATCCGCCCTAGAGGCTGGATTTAATTCAGCTGGTGTCGATGTGGTGTTGTTGGGGCCGATGCCTACGCCAGGCGTGGCTTACCTGACCAAGGCATTGCGCGCTAATTTGGGTGTTGTGATCAGCGCAAGCCACAATCCTTTCGATGACAACGGGGTGAAATTTTTCAATGCCCAAGGAAGTAAATTAGACGATCACTGGGAACTGGCGGTTGAGCAACGTCTTGAGCAACATTCACAGTGGGTGAGTTCAGCATCGCTTGGCAAAACCCGCCGCTTGGATGACGCTATTGGCCGGTACATCGAATTTTGCAAAAGCACTTTTTCAGGTGTACTGTCACTCAAAGGTAAAAAAATTGTGGTCGATGCAGCCCATGGGGCTGCCTATCTTGCCGCACCCAAGGTTTTTAAAGAACTGGGTGCAGAAGTTTTTTCGATTGGTTGCGCACCCGACGGTTTGAATATCAACCAAGGCTTTGGGGCTACCCAGCCTGATGCTTTGGTGCAGGCTGTGAAATCACACCAAGCTGACTTTGGCATAGCACTTGATGGTGATGCAGACAGATTGCAAGTGGTGGATCACACGGGTCGGTTGTTTAATGGCGATGAATTGTTGTACGTACTTGCCAAAGACAGATTGCAACAAGGCCAAATCGTCAGCGGTGTTGTTGGTACCCAGATGACCAATAAGGGGGTCGAGTTGGCGTTGGCTAAATTAAATATCTCGTTGGTCAGAGCCAAAGTCGGTGATCGCTATGTTCTGGAAAAATTACAAGAACATCATTGGCTCTTGGGTGGTGAAGGTTCAGGTCATTTATTGATGTTGGACAAGCACACCAGTGGCGATGGTTTGATCAGCGGATTGCAAGTCATACAAGCATGTCTGCGAGCAAACACATCTCTTTCCATGTTGTTAGATGAAGTGCAACTTTTTGCGCAACACATGATCAATGTCAAATTGAAAGACGGCTTGGACTGGAAAAATCACGCGCAATTTCAGCAAGGTTGCTTGGCGCTAGAAAAAAAATTGGGTGACCATGGACGAATTTTGATTCGGCCCAGCGGTACAGAACCCGTGCTTCGAATCATGGTTGAAGCACCAGAAATGGCCACTGCCAAAACCTCTGCTGAGCAACTGTCTCAATTACTGAATTGATCGGATACGCATGTCTACATCTTCGTTGCCGGTATTGATTGACAGAGACGAAAGTACTTTATCTTTCAATGCACGCGTGTTGGATATGGTCCGACGACCGAACATCCCACTCTTGGAGCGCCTGCGTTATTTATGCATTGTGTCGTCCAATTTGGATGAGTTTTTTGAAGTTCGAGTCGCTCTGCATTTGCACCAGATTGAAAGCAAAAGTCTAGCGGCCCCTTACTCGCTCCATTCCTATCAAAAACTATCCCAGGTTGCAAAAAAACTGGTTGAAAAACAGTACCTTCTATTTAACGATGAATTGATGCCAGCACTCAGTGCACAAGGTATTCGGTTGATCACCTTCAACGAGAGAAACAAAGCGCAACACAAGTGGGTGAAACAATTTTTTGACCAAAATGTCAGGCCATTACTTACCCCGGTGAGCCTTGATCCTTCTCATCCTTTTCCCCAAGTTGCCAACAAGTCATTGAACTTTATTGTTCGCTTGTCTGGCAAAGACGCTTTCGGTCGAGAAAACGATATTGCCATTGTTAAAGTGCCACGATCTTTGCCGCGCGTCATTCGTTTGCCCCTACAAGCTAACGATAAAACGATTTACATGGTCACATTGTCTAGTGTGATACGCGCCCACTTGAAGGACTTGTTTCCTGACAGGGTCGTCGGAGAGTTCTCGCAATTTCGTGTCACCCGTGACTCGGAACTGTTGGTAGATGAGGAGGATGCCAAAAACCTCAGAACTGCACTCAGGTATGGTTTGGAGCATCGCCAATTTGGCAAGCCTGTTCGTCTTGAAGTCTCATCCGATTGCTCGGAGCACTTGTCTCAATTTCTGTTGCAGCAATTCAAATTACCGGCACAGGCCATTTACAGGGTAGATGGCCCTGTGAATTTGGTACGACTCACGCAGTTGATTGATCTTGTTAATCAACCGGAATTGCTGTTTCCTGAGTTTCAAGCCAGTTACCCCAAGCAGTTGCGAGAAAACGAATCTATTTTCAAGCAACTCAGAAAAAATGATGTGCTGATTCATCAGCCTTTCGAATCATTTAAAGGTGTATTGGCATTCTTGAAAGAAGCCGTTAACGATCCCAAAGTACTGGCTATCAAGCAGACCATTTACAGGACTGGTAGTGATTCTGAATTGATGGATTTGTTGCGTGAGGCGGTGGTCCGTGGCAAAGAGGTCACCGCCGTGGTGGAGATCAAGGCACGGTTTGATGAGGAAGCTAATATCAATTGGGCAGAACGACTTGAGTCTGTCGGTGCGCAAGTGGTGTATGGCGTTGTAGGTTTAAAGACCCACGCCAAAATGCTCTTGGTGACCCGTCGTGAGGGCAACAAACTGATGCGCTATGGCCATTTGTCTACAGGCAACTACAACGCCCGAACCGCCAGGCTATATACAGATATCAGTTATTTGACAGCCAATCCCGAAATGACCACCGACATGGATGCGGTGTTTACTCAACTGGCCAGTCAAACGCGAATCAGCAAACTCAATCATTTGTGGTTAGCTCCTTTTCATTTGCAAGAGCAACTGATGGAAATGGTGGATAAAGTATCAAAAGCCAGCATGCACGGTGAGCCAGGTCGAATCATTTTGAAAATGAACTCGCTCACCGATGAAAAACTTGCCAGACATTTGGTGTTGGCCGGTCAGCGTGGCGTGGACATTGATTTACTGGTGCGAGGTGCTTGCATTCTTCCTGCGCAACGCGAGGGATTTACTGAGCGTATCAAGGTGCGTTCCATTATTGGCAGATTTTTAGAGCATTCAAGGGTGTACTATTTTCGAACAGGCGAAAAAGAACATTTGTATTTGTCCAGTGCCGACTGGATGAACAGAAATATGATGCGAAGAATTGAGATCGCTTGGCCGGTATTGGACAAAACCTTACGACAAAGAATTATTGATGAATGTTTAGTAGCTTATCTCTATGACAACACAGATGCATGGGACCTTCAAATCGATGGAAGCTATCAGCGTCAGCAGCCCTTAGATGCACAACCTTTGTTAAGCGCCCAGATTGAGTTGATGAATAAATACCAACAGAAGAATTGACATGGATCTTTTGCTTTGGCGCCATGCACATGCGCACGATGCTTTACCCGGACAGTCTGACATGGACCGCGCGTTGTCTCGCAAAGGAGAGAAGCAGGCGTCGGCAATGGCGAATTGGTTGAATGAAAGGTTGCCAGCAGACACGCTTATTTTGTGCAGTCCTGCAAAGCGAACTTTGCAAACAGTTGCTTTTCTCAACCGAGCTTATAAGGTGTGCGATGACATTGCACCAGATTCCAATGCATTTGCTTTGCTCAATGCGGTTGATTGGCCGCATGCCAAACATGCAGTGTTGGTAGTAGCACATCAACCTTTTTTGGCTCAAACTGTTGCTCAACTGTTGCACCTGAATCTCGCGACCCCTATGTCATTTCGAAAAGGCGGACTATGGTGGATAAGGCATCAAGTCAAAGAGACTTGCTCTGATGTTCAACTGGTTTGCGTACAAAATCCAGAAGTAGTTATTTGATATTCAAAATAAATGATTAAAGATTTTTTTATGCATTAGAATTTGTTGCATTACCTTAATTCTGTTGTTAATTTAATCTGTTTAACCAAAGGACTTTCATGCTGCGCTCCATTAAAACCCTGACTATTGTTTCTATGTTGTTGGTCACCATGGGCCTGACTGGCTGTTCGACCCTCAGTTCTGCCTACGATTCAACTGTTACCTCTGTGTCCGATCTGTTCAAGTCGGATAAAGACAAAGAAGAGAAAAAAGAAGAGAAAAAAGAAGATAAAAAATAATTTTGACCGGTTGACAGCTTGCTTCAAAGCGCATCTGGTGTGAGTAGTTAATCCAAGCGCTCTGTTGCAGAGAAATTTAACTCTACTTTAGCGCCACTGGGGTCATGGCAAAACAATTGCCATGGCCCGCCTTCCCGGTGCTGAAGTTTATAAGGGTACCCTGAGGCGTCAAATCTGGCTTTGAATGATTTCAAGTCTTGTGTAGTGAAAGCCATGTGGTCAATGACACCGGCTGCTGGGCTGGGTACTGGGCGGTCGAAATACAAATGCAAAACAGTGGTTTCACCTGCATACAACCAAGCCCCAGGAAAACCTAAATCGGGGCGGTATCCCGCTTTTAGCCCAAGTAATTTTTCATAAAAATCCAATGCGGCTTTTGGGTCAGCTGCGATTGCTGTGAAATGGTTCATTCCAGTGATCATGGGTAAAAGCATAATCACTTTGTGGGCAACCTGCAATGGATTGACGCGCAGGTTTCTAAGAAGAAAAATTGAGGCGTTGAATCATGTACGAGGCCTAGGAATTGGCGGAGAGGGCGGGATTCGAACCCGCGGAGGGCTATTAACCCTCACACGCTTTCCAGGCGTGCGACTTAAACCGCTCATCCACCTCTCCTATGCAGTCATTGTAACAGTCGACTCCGAGGGTACACTTTAAGGTTTAGCAGTCAAGTACGGGAAACCGGCACGGAGCAATTGATGAAATTTCGTTTTCCCATCGTCATTATTGATGAAGATTTTCGTTCGGAAAATACGTCCGGTTTAGGCATTCGTGCCTTGGCACAAGCCATTGAAGGCGAGGGCTACGAAGTGATGGGTGTTACAAGTTATGGTGACCTGAGTCAGTTCGCTCAGCAACAGTCTCGTGCCAGTGCATTCATATTGTCGATTGATGATGAAGAATTCACTCCTGGGCCAGATTTGGACCCCGCTGTTTTGAATTTGCGCAATTTCATCGATGAAGTTCGACGCAAAAATGCCGATGTGCCCATTTATGTATACGGCGAAACAAAAACCTCTCGACATTTGCCGAATGATATTTTGCGTGAGTTGCACGGCTTCATTCATATGTTTGAAGACACGCCAGAATTTGTCGCGCGTCACATCATTCGCGAAGCGAAAAGTTATTTGGAAGGCGTTCAACCTCCGTTTTTCAAAGCCTTGCTTGACTATGCCGAAGACGGTTCGTATTCATGGCATTGCCCCGGACATTCGGGCGGCGTGGCATTTCTGAAAAGCCCGGTGGGACAAATGTTCCATCAATTTTTTGGTGAAAACATGCTACGCGCTGACGTGTGTAACGCGGTTGAAGAATTGGGTCAACTGCTTGACCATGATGGCGCCATTGGCGAGAGCGAGCGTAACGCTGCACGTATCTTCAATGCCGACCATTGTTTCTTTGTCACCAATGGAACCAGCACGTCAAACAAAATTGTTTGGCATCACACCGTGGCCCCTGGTGATGTGGTGGTGGTCGACAGAAACTGCCATAAATCTGTATTGCACGCGATCATCATGACCGGTGCGATTCCCGTGTTTTTAAAGCCCACACGCAACCATTTCGGCATCATTGGCCCTATTCCGAAAAGTGAATTTGAGCCCGAGGCTATCAAAGCAAAAATTAAAGCCAATCCTTTGCTCAAGGGACAGGACTTTAAATCCATTAAGCCCAAGGTCATGACCTTGACACAGTCAACTTATGACGGTGTTTTGTACAACACTGAAACCATCAAAAATATGTTGGACGGGTATGTGCCCAATTTGCATTTTGATGAAGCTTGGTTGCCGCATGCTGCATTCCATCCTTTTTATGGCACTTACCATGCGATGGGAAAAAAACGCGCACGCCCTAAAAAAGCCATGGTGTATTCGACCCAATCGGTACACAAATTACTGGCGGGTATCA
>CAMDSU010000068.1 GCA_945907335.1 Bordetella parapertussis
GATTTGCACACCGCTTTGCATGAACACTATGCACGCACCAATGATTCGCAGCACCCAACTGTGAAAGTATTGCCACCGACGGCGGATTTGAAACTGGACGCCACCGCTTTGAACGACACCAACCTGATGGAATTGCGTGTTTTTTCAAATCCTGACCACGGCCATGCCGTGTTGATGGCGCGTCTGGACAACCTGGGCAAAGGCGCGAGTGGCGCAGCGGTGCAAAACATTCAGTTGATGCTGCAAAACTGATTTTTTTAAGCTTCTTCTTCGCCCAAGCCCGACACCACTTGGCGCACCACATCACTGGAAAAACCTCGGGTAGCCAGAAACCGTGCTTGCCGGTTTCGGTTGGCAGCGTCTTGGGCTACTTGCCCGAATTTTTTCAGCCAAATGGCTTGAGCTCTTGCTAACTCTGATTCTTTCAAGCCTGCCATGGTCTCGGCCACCACGTCTGCTGACAAACCTTTGGCTTGCAACTCTTGGCGCATGCGCATGCCACCCAATTTACCGGCGCGGCGGTTTACCAAGGTTTCCGCGACACGCGTGTCGTCTACCAAGCCGCGCGCTTCGAGTTCTGCCAACGCTTGGTCCACTTCTTCGGCGCTGGCTTCTTCACTGATCAATTTTTCTTGCAAAGCTTGGCGTGAGTATTCACGCTGGGCCAGTAAGTCCACGGCCCGCGCTTTGAGCGACACCGGTTTGGACAAGGGCTTGTCAAATTCAGAGGTGGCTGCGTGCGCCTTGGTGCGTGCGTTGCTTGGCTCGCTGGACGCGGGTGACGCTGTATGCGCCACCCCGCCTTGAATGAGTTTAAAGGCCCTGTTGTCAGCCATGTCGGCCCTCACTTGACGGCTTGCAATTTGGTCTCTTCGACCTCCACGGCGAGCAACGGGATGTTGAGCGATTCACGCACTTTATTTTCGATCTCGATGGCCAATTCGCGATTTTCGCGCAGGAATTCGCGTGCGTTGTCACGGCCTTGCCCGATTTTTTCGCCTTGGTAGGCGTACCACGCACCGGACTTGTCGACGATCTTGGCAGCCACGCCCATGTCGATGATTTCTCCGTGGCGGCTGATGCCTTCGCCAAACAGAATATCGAATTCAGCGGTTTTGAAGGGTGGCGCCACTTTGTTTTTCACCACTTTGACTTTGGTCTCGTTGCCGATGGCCTCTTCGCCTTTTTTGATGGTGCCGGTGCGGCGAATGTCTAAGCGAACCGATGCGTAGAACTTGAGCGCGTTGCCGCCGGTGGTGGTTTCGGGCGAACCGAACATGACACCGATCTTCATGCGGATTTGGTTGATGAAGATGACAGTGCAGTTGGTTTTCTTGATGTGTGCCGTGAGCTTGCGCAGCGCCTGGCTCATGAGGCGGGCTTGCAGGCCGGGCAGTGAGTCGCCCATTTCGCCTTCCAACTCGGCCTTGGGCGTGAGAGCCGCCACCGAGTCAATGACGATCAGGTCAACGGCACCGGAACGCACCAAGCTGTCCACAATTTCCAAGGCTTGCTCACCCGTGTCGGGCTGACTGATCAGCAGGTCTTGCAAATTGACACCGAGCTTTTGCGCGTATTGCACATCCAACGCGTGTTCGGCATCCACAAACGCACAAGTGCCCGCCATTTTTTGCATTTCGGCGATAACTTGCAATGTGAGCGTGGTTTTGCCTGAAGACTCCGGGCCGTAAATTTCGATGACGCGACCGCGCGGCAGACCGCCGACACCCAAAGCCACGTCCAAACCCAGCGAACCGGTAGACACGACTTGTATGTCTTCAATGACCTCGCCTTCGCCTAGGCGCATGATGGTGCCCTTGCCGAATTGCTTTTCAATTTGTGCCAGTGCGGCTTGCAGGGCTTTGGCTTTTTCTCCGGCGGCGGCGATGCTTTTGACGTTATCCATGAAAAACTCCTTTTATATCAATGGTTTAATAAAATTTCTAAAGACTGTGTTGAAACACAGGCTGGATGCATGAACAGTACTGTATCTGGCAGATGTAAATCTGTAAATGGTTTTTTTGGTCAGTTTGCCTTACTATATAGGCATGTCATTTAACCTACTGTCTTCATCCCAAGATTGGCGACAAGCTCACTTGGGCCGCTTGTTGGGCCACGCCATGCGCCGCTTTGACGACCGGGTGTTGGCATTGATGGCCAGGCATATCGATGTGCCTTTGGCCTTGTCCAATTTGGCAGCACGCGACAAGGTCAGCGCTGCACACATTCACATCACACGGCATTTGCCACTCAGCGGGGCGCGTCTGGTGGAGCTTGCCGCCATGGCCGGCATGAGCAAGCAAGCCATGGGCGACTTGGTGACGCAATGCGAGGCTTGGGGCTTGGTGCAACGAGTAGCGGACACGCTGGACAGCCGAGCCAAACGCATAGTCTTCACTGACACTGGACTGGATTGGCTGCGCGCATTTGAGCAAGCCGTGTCCCAAGCCGAAGAAGAATTTCGACAAGAGGTCGGTCATGACGTGGCCACAGTTGTGAGCCTCGGCCTTGAAGCCTATGGGAACGCCTATCGTTAACCCGTAGGTATGGGCGTAGAGTGGCTTACAACACGAATGCTGCCCCTAGAATGAAAAACAGCGGCTTTGCTATACCCCCGGAGTTGGTTGATGCGCATACTTATCGCCGAAGATGACCAGGTACTCGCCGATGGTTTGTTGCGCACATTGCGTGCATCCGGCGCTGCAGTGGACCATGTGGCCAACGGCAGCGAAGCCGATGCGGCACTCATGACATCGAGCGAGTTTGACCTGATCATTCTTGATTTGGGCTTGCCCAAGATGCATGGCCTTGAGGTACTCAAGCGTTTGCGTGCACGCGGCAACAGCATGCCGGTGCTGATACTCACTGCAGCAGACAGTGTCGACGAACGCGTCAAAGGTTTGGACTACGGCGCTGATGACTACATGGCCAAACCTTTTTCCTTGCAAGAACTCGAAGCCCGGGTGCGCGCCCTGACACGCCGCGGCATGGGCAGCACCACCGCTACTATTAAGCATGGCCCACTGGTCTATGACCAGGCCGGCCGCATGGCCACCATCGACGGGCGCATGGTCGAACTGTCTGCACGCGAACTGGGTTTGCTTGAAGTACTGTTGCAACGTGTGGGACGCCTGGTCAGCAAAGACCAGTTGGTCGAACGTTTGTGTGAATGGGGCGAAGAGGTGAGCAACAACGCGATTGAGGTTTATATACACCGCTTGCGTAAAAAAATCGAAAAGGGCCCGATCCGCATAGCCACCGTGCGCGGCTTGGGCTATTGTTTGGAAAAAATTCTGCCGCCACCGACTTGATGCTTGTGCACGCATGGTGAAACTGTTCCAAGGGCGGCAACGCTCGCTGTTTGGCGAAATCCTCGATTGGATGCTCACGCCTTTTCTGCTGCTGTGGCCCATCACATTTGGCTTGACTTGGCTGGTGGCTGAAGGCATCGCCAAAGTTCCGTTCGATCGCAGCTTGCAGCAAAACGTGAACGTGTTGGCGCAACTGGTGCAAAGCGATGATCGACACGTCAGCTTTGAATTGCCAACCACCGCTCATCAAATACTGCATGCCGACGCCACCGACACGGTGTACTACCAAGTACTCGGCGGGCACAGTGAATTGCTGGGCGGCGACGCGAATTTGCCTCTGCCGCAAGACGATGAAAAACTGGTGACCGATGAATTGCGTGTGCGCGATGACACCTTGAACGGCGCGCCGATTCGGGTGGCTTATATGTGGGTGCGGGTGCAACCGCCACAAGCACGCCCGGCATTGGTGCAAGTCGCTGAAACCCTGGAAAAGCGTTCAGTGCTGGCGCGAGAAATCATCCGTGGCGTGATGTTGCCTTTGTTTGTGATCTTGCCCTTGTCCGTGCTGCTGATCTGGTTGGCGCTGACGCGCGGCATCAAACCCTTGAATGAACTTGAAGACCGAATTCGCCAACGCAAACCTGGCGACATGAGTCCGCTGGATGAAAACACCGTCCCTTCTGAAGTCGTGCCCTTGGTCTCTTCTATCAACGATTTGCTGTTGCGTCTGCAAGGGTCCATCGCTACACAAAAACGCTTTTTGGCAGATGCCGCCCACCAACTGAAAACCCCGTTGGCTGGGTTGCGCATGCAGGCCGATCTGGCACAACGCAGCGATGCCAACGCACAAGATTTGAAGCAATCGCTCAAGCAAATTGGCCGCGCCAGCATGCGCGCGACGCACACCGTCAATCAATTGCTGGCGCTGGCCCGCGCTGAAAGCAGTGGCGTCGGCATGGCAACGCAAACTTGCGATCTGTCTGTGCTGACCATGGAAGTGGTGAAAGACTCGTTACCGCGCGCCATGGAGCAACGCATTGACCTCGGGTTTGAAGGGCCTGAGCCACACCAAGCCATGCTGTCGGGCAACCCAACCTTGCTCAAAGAAATGGTGCGTAACCTGATTGACAACGCATTGAACTACACCCCTTCAAATGAAAACCACCCTGGCATGGTCACTGCGCGTGTGTGTGGTGACGCGCACAACGGTTGGCGCTTGGAAGTGGAAGACTCCGGGCCTGGCATTGCCGCCTCTGAGCGGGAACGCGTGTTTGAACCTTTTTACCGGGCCTTGGGCAACGAAGCCGATGGCTCCGGACTGGGACTGTCTATCGTGCTGGAAATTGCTGACAAACACCAAGCCAAGGTCAGCGTCAGCGACACCCGGGCCGGCCATATGCCTCCTGGTGCACGGTTCAGTGTCAGTTTTGCGCCAAGCGAGCCCAACAGTTGACTGCCCGCTGAAGACCCACAAGAGCACCGCACCGGCTTCATATACAAAAAGTCAGGGCAGTTACTTGTCTTTTGCGCCAAACACCACCACGTGGTCGGCTTGTAAGCGTATGCCGATCCACTCTCCCACATGGTGGTCGTGGTGACTCGGCACATGGGCCATCACTGTTTGCCCGCTGGCCAAACGCAAGGTGTATAAAAACTCAGAACCACGAAATGCTTTGCGAAGAATTTCCGCCTTCACAGGGGCTTCGTCGTCATGCACGATGTCATCCGCACGCAACAAGACTTCACAGGCACCATCCGGGGCAATAGGGTGTTGGGCAATGTCTTCATCCATGTCTTGCAAATCGCCTAAAGGCGTGTGCAGCACCATGTGCTGGCCTTCTTGTTTGGCCTTGGCCTGCGCAAACACACCGTGACCGATGAACTCGGCCACAAACCTGGTCTTGGGGCGGTGGTAGAGCTGATAAGCGTCGTCCCATTGCTCTAATTTGCCTTGGTGCATCACGCCGATAAGGTCGCCCAAGGCAAAGGCTTCCATTTGGTCGTGCGTGACAAACAAGGCCGTGATTTGTGCCTGTTGCAATATCTCGCGCAGTTCGTGCGCCAGCCTTTCGCGCAGATCCACATCAAGGTTGGAAAACGGCTCGTCGAGCAACAACAACAAGGGTTCAGGTGCCAAAGCACGTGCCAGTGCCACGCGCTGTTGCTGGCCGCCGGATAACTCGTGTGGGAAGCGTCGCGCTGCTGAGGTCAGCCCGACCAATGAAAGCATGTCTTGCACACGTGCCTCGCGCTCTATGGCGTTCCACTGCGACAGGCCAAAGCCGATATTTTTTTCGACGTTGAGATGGGGGAACAAGGCGTAATCTTGGAACACCATGCCTATGCGGCGGTTTTCTGCGGCATGGTGCAGCGCCGGGCTGCTGATGACTTGGCCGTTCATTGAAATGACGCCACCACTGACGGGCTCCAAGCCAGCGACAGCTCTGAGCAACGTGGTCTTGCCGCAACCCGAGGGACCGATCAACACACCCATTTGTCCTTGGTGCAAACCAAAACTCACGCGGTCCACCGCTGCTTGATCCCGGCCCGGGTAACGCACTTGCAAATCAGAGACATCGATAAACATGGGCGCGATTGTAGGCAGGCACCTGACCCACTGCCTACAATCGCCGCTTACCCTTGCCCGCCTACGTGCCGATTCACGCCATGCCTTTGTTTACTGTTCTTCGCGGTTTCACCGTTTGCATGCTTGTCACACCGATACTGATGGTGCTGGGCGCATGGTTGCAGTGGGATGCCGTGTCTGCAGATATTTGGCAGGGTTTATTAGAAACCGTCTTGCCCGAATACACACTGACAAGTTTGCTCTTGTGTCTGCTGGTGGCCATTGGTGTGGTGAGTATGGGCAGCGTGGGTGCAGCAGCAGTCAGTTTGTTTGATTTTCCAGGACGCCAAACGCTGAGTTGGTTGCTATTGCTCCCCTTGGCCATGCCGGCATATGTGGTGGCCTACGCCTACACGGATTTCTTGCAATACAGCGGGCCGCTGCAAAGCTGGTTGCGATTGCACATGGGTTGGCAAGGGGCTTTATGGCCCGATGTACGCAGCACATGGGGCGCAGCGGTGGTGTTGAGCTTGAGTTTGTATCCCTATGTTTATTTGCTCTGCCGCAGCGCGTTGGCAGAGCGTGCCCCGCAATTGATGGAAGCCGCCCGTTTGCTAGGGGCGGGGTTAACGCGGCGCATTTTTCGCGTGGCATTGCCCTTGGCGCGTCCGGCCATTGCGGCTGGATTGGCCTTGGCCATGATGGAGACCTTGGCCGATTTCGGGGTCAGCAGTTATTTTGGTGTGCAAACTTTTTCCACTGGCATTTATAAAGCCTGGCTGGTGATGGACAACCGCGTGGCGGCGGCTCAGTTGTCCTCCTTTTTGTTGCTGTTGGTAGCCATGGTGCTTTGGCTGGAATACCGCGCGCAATCTCGTTTGCGGTTTGTCACCCGTCGCGGTGCCTCGCGGACCAATGAATCACAAGCATTGCGTTTGTATGGGTGGCGCGCTGCGTTAGCCATTGTTTTGTGCGTTTTGCCAGTGCTGCTGGGTTTTGTGTTTCCACTGTTGATCATGGGCCATGCGCTGTGGGTGGGCAGCCAACAACAGGCCTTGCCATGGGGCGCGTTCGTGGGCTGGTTTTGGAACAGCCTGAAGTTGGGCGGCATCAGCGCCGTGCTGGCTGTGGGCTTGGCCTTGGTGTTGGCCCATGGCGTTCGCACTCGTCCGACCTCGTGGCGTCGTTTCAGCACCCAGTTGGCAGGTTTGGGCTACGCCGTTCCCGGCGTGGTCATCGTGGTCGGCTTGTTATTGCCTTTGTCTTGGGTACAAGAGCTCTGGCCTGACAGCGGCGCCGGCTACTGGTTGACAGCTACCTTGCTGGGGGTGTTGTGGGCCTATCTGGTGCGCTTTATTGCCGTTGCTTTGCAAAGCATTCAAAGCGGCTATTCACGCATTTCACTCAGCGCCGATGAAAGTGCCCGCATGCTGGGGTCAAGCGGCCGAGATGTTTTTTGGCGTGTGCATTGGCCGCTGCTGCGCCCGGCCGCTGCGTCGGCCTTGTTGCTGGTTTGGGTGGATGTGATGAAAGAGTTGCCTGCCACTTTGGTGTTGCGTCCCTTCAATACCGACACCTTGGCTGTGATGGCCTACCAACTGGCCCGAGATGAACGACTGGGCGAAGCGGCGCTGCCTTCTCTGGCACTGGTGTTTGCTGGCTTGTTGCCGGTTTTGTTGATGGCACGGGCGCAAAGAAAAGCCAATTGACAAGCAGCCGGTCGTCTGAATGCGAATAATTCGCATTTGAGCTATGATGGCATCTGATTTTATGAATAGGTGCTTGTATGCGTTCACTTTCCCTCTGGTGCTGCAAAGCCCGGCTGACCTTGGTTTCTGGTGGTTTATTGCTTGGCAGTCTGACCGGTTTTGCTGCTGAAGAGCCGGTGCTCAACCTGTATTCGGCGCGCCATTACGCCACCGACGAGGCTTTGTATGCCAACTTCACGCGAGCCACCGGCATCAAAATCAACCGGGTCGATGCGGATGATGCAGGTATCTTGGCCCGCCTCAAAGCCGAAGGAGCGGCCTCACCCGCAGACGTGATTTTGCTGGTGGATGCAGCCCGCTTGTGGAAGGGTGAAGTAGAAGATTTGTTCGCGCCGGTGCAGTCTCCCGCTTTGCTCAAAGCGGTGCCCGAGCATTTGCGTGCCAAGCAGCGGCCTGAAGGCACGCGCTGGTTTGGTTTGTCCACCCGGGCCCGTGTGGTTGTTTATGACAAACAAAAATTCAAACCCGAAGATGTCGACACATATGAAAAGTTGGCGGACCCCAAATTCGCGGGGCGCTTGTGCATTCGCTCGGGCTCTCACCCCTACAACTTGTCTTTGTTCGGCGCCATGCTCGAACACATGGGCGCAGCAGCCACAGAAACTTGGCTCAAGGGTTTGGTGGCCAATTTGGCGCGCCCACCCAAAGGCGGCGACACCGACCAGATCAAAGGTGTGGCCAGCGGCGAATGCGGCGTGGCGCTGACCAACTCTTATTACCTGGCCCGGCTCTACCGCAGTACCAATCCACAAGACAAAGCTGTCTTCGAGCGCATAGGTGTGGTGTTCCCCAACCAAAACAGCTGGGGCACGCATGTCAATATCGCCGGTGGTGCGGTTGCGCGTCACGCCAAGCACCCGCAAAACGCGGTGGCATTTCTCAACTATTTGGTGAGTGAACAGGCGCAAACCTATTTTGCCGACGGCAACAACGAATGGCCGGTGATCAAAGGGCTTTCTGTCCGAAACCCGGCGCTCAAAGCCATGGGCGGCGCTACGTTCAAAAGCGAAAAGCTGGCTGCCAGCGTGGTCGGAATGAATCAGGTCAAGGTGCAACAAATGCTTGACCGTGTCGGTTTGAGGTGA
>CAMDSU010000069.1 GCA_945907335.1 Bordetella parapertussis
GGCGTGCCGCAATAACCAGCGGGGCGCAATTCAACCATGGCTTGCAACTGCTGCTCGGTCTGTCCGGTGCCGCCGGGAAACACGCTGCAACCCAGCGCGTGTGCGCCGCTTTCCATCATGGAACCAGCAGGTGTGAAGTGGTAGCTGAAGCAGTTGTGAACCAGCTCGCCAGAGCGAAAACCGGCGGCAAACAACGCGCGGGCAATGCGCCAATAGTCAGCACGCGTGCCTTCGGGTTCGTAAATCGTGCCGGGCGATGCGAACACACGCGGCATGGTTTTGCCGAATGACAACGCAGAAAAGCCGCCGAACACATCGGTATGGCGTTGCGCTTGCTGGCGTGCCAGCAATTCATATTTACGCGTGACCGGCAAAGCTGCCAGCGCTTCACGCGAAGTGATGGCAGCAGCGTTCACGCCTTTCAAAATATCAGCAAAAGCAGGCGTGTGTTGTTGCGCATGCGCGATCTGTTTTGGCAACGCTTGCAGCAACGCGGCTTCACGCTGCGTTGGGTCACGGGTTTCTAAGGCGTCGTAGCTATCGGTCATGGGGTTCAGGCAAGCCAGCGCTTGCGGCGTTTGTAACTTTTCACATCCTTGAAGCTTTTGCGTTCACCGCCGCCCATGCCCAAATAAAACTCTTTCACGTCTTCGTTGCTGGCCAAGTCGGCAGCAGCGCCATCCATCACGATGCGGCCAGACTCCATGATGTAACCGAAGTCGGCATAGCGCAGCGCCATGTGGGTGTTTTGCTCGGCCAACAAAAACGTAACATGCTCTTTCTGGTTCAGGTCTTTCACGATGTTGAACACCTCTTCCACAATTTGCGGCGCCAGCCCCATCGACGGTTCATCCAACAACACCAAGCTAGGGTTGGCCATCAAGGCGCGGCCAATGGCGCACATTTGCTGCTCGCCACCCGAGGTGTATGCGGCTTGCGAAGTGCGCCGAGTTTTCAATCGCGGAAAGTAGTTGTAGACCTTCTCTAAATTGGCAGCAATCTCGCCTTTGTCGGTGCGCGTGTAACTGCCGGTGAGCAGGTTTTCTTCGATGGTCAGGTGGGCAAAGCAATGCCGCCCCTCCATGACTTGCACCACGCCGCGTTGCACCAAATCGGCAGGGCTGAGGTTTTCGATACGCTCGCCGCGCAGTTCAATGCTGCCTTTGGTGACCTCACCGCGTTCGCCTTTGAGCAAATTGGAAATGGCGCGCAAGGTGGTGGTTTTGCCCGCGCCATTGCCGCCGAGCAATGCCACGATGCCACGCTCTGGCACTTGCAATGACACGCCCTTTAACACCAAGATCACGTGGTTATAAATGACCTCGATGCCGTTGACATTCAAAACAATCTGGGGCGTGCTCATGCGTGTGTCCTGTGGCTGGCCTCAGATCAAGACTGACAATCCGCACCGGTGCGACGTGTCAATTTCTTTTCGGCGGCGTACTTGTCAGCCGTGGCTTTGACCAAAGGCTTCAAAATTTGTTCATCGGCCTGCATCCAATCCGAGGTGAATTCCCAGGCCTTGCCGTTCCACGTGTGAACACGCGTCCAAGCCGCACCCATGTGGTCCATACAAGAGGTGCTGATCGGGCGCATCACGCCTTTGAAGCCGAGTGCATCCAACTTGGCTTGTGTCAGGTTCAGGTTTTCCAAGCCCCAGCGCACTTGCTCGCCAGTCACGACCTTGCCTTTGCCAAAACGCTCTTGCGCCGAGCGAATGCCTTCAATACCGATCATGGCGCTCATCACACCACGCAAATACAGCACTTGTCCAACTTCTTCTTTCGGACCGGTGCCTTGACCTTTGCCATGCACTTGGGACAGCAAAATTTTCACGATATCTGAATTGGGCTCTGCGCCATGTTGAATCGTGATGGCGTTGTAACCTTTGGCGCCATCGGCCACGTCTTTGACATCGGGTTCAGCGCCAGCCCACCACACGCCGTACATTTTTTCACGCGCATAGCCGGTGGCCTGTGCTTCTTTGATGGCGGTGGAATTCATCACGCCCCAGCCCCACAGCACCACGTAGTCGGGCTTGGACTGGCGCACTTGCAACCAGGTGGCTTTTTGTTCGACACCGGGTGGTGTGACAGGCAGCAGTTGCAAATCAAACCCGTGGTTGCGGGCACGCTCTTGGATCAACGGAATCGGTTCTTTGCCAAACGGGCTGTCATGGTAGACCAGCGCGATTTTTTTGCCCTTGAGTTTGTCCCAGCCACCTTCTTTTTTGGAAATGGCTTGCAAGATGGTGTCAGCGGCCACCCAATAGGTGCCAGCGATGGGGAAGTTCCACTTGAACACGGCACCATCCGCGCTTTCACTGCGGCCGTAACCAACGGTCAGCACAGGGATTTTGTCGCCGGGGGCTTTTTCAGTGATGGCAAATGTCGCGCCTGTTGACAAGGTTTGCACAAAGCTGGGTTTCTTGCTTTTGAGGCGTTCATAACATTCGACGCTGCGCGCCGTGTCATAACCGGTTTCGCATTCTTCATACGCGATCTTCACGCCGTTGATGCCGCCTTTGGCGTTGACCAATTTCAAATAATCGACAAAGCCATTGGCCCAAGGTGTGCCGTTGGGTGCGTAAGGGCCGGTGCGGTAAGACAGCACCGGGACAAACTGCTCTTTGGCTTGCGCCAGCGCCTGCGACCCTGCTGACAGCAACACCGAGGTCAACACGGCAGACAACCACACGACTGATTTTTTCATCTTCGTCTCCTACAAAATGGGTTCACACAAAACAGCAAGCACGCTTTTCAATACGGGAACGGCCAGACACGCATTTTCTGCTTGCCAATGGCCCACAGCCGCGCCAATCCGTGCGGCTCCACAATCAAAAACCAAACAATCAAGGCACCAAAAATCATCAATTCGGTATGCGACACCACAGCGGTGGAAATGGCTATGCCAAACCAAGCGGCCAAGACGGGCAAAAACTGGTTCAGAAAAATCGGCAACACGACAATGAACGCCGCGCCCAAAAACCCGCCCATGATCGAGCCCATACCGCCAATGATGACCATGAACAGCAAGCGAAAAGATTCGTTCACGGAAAACGCACTCGGTTCCCATGAGCCCATGTAAATGAACGCCCACAACGCACCGGCCATGCCGATGATGAATGAACTCACCGCGAACGCGCTCAGCTTGGCATACATGGGGCGAATGCCGATCACCGCCGCGGCCACGTCCATGTCACGTATGGCCATCCATTCGCGGCCGATCGCGCCACGCACCAGATTTTTGGCCAGCAAGGCCACCACGCACAACAGCGTCAGGCAAAACAGGTATTTGCTGACATCGCTTTCGATCGGCATGCCAAACACTTGTAAATTGGACACCGACACCGAACCCGACGGCGTGTCCAAGGTGAACCATTTGATGCGCAAAAACATCCAGTCGGCAAAAAATTGTGCGGCCAAGGTGGCCACTGCCAAATACAAACCACGCACACGCAAACTGGGCAAACCGAACAACACACCAAACGCCGTGGCGCACAAGCCCCCCAACACCAAGGCCGGGACCAAAGGCATGTCGGGGATGCGGGCGTAAAAGTTATAAGCGCCATACGCACCGACCGCCATGAATGCGCCCGAGCCCAAAGAAATTTGTCCGCAGTAGCCGACCAAGATATTCACGCCAACCGCCGCCATGGCCATGATCACAAAGGGAATCAAGATGGCGCTGAACAGGTAATCGGTGGCAAAGAACGGCACGCCGACAAACGCCAGCAACAGCAACGCCAGAATGAACCAGCGATCCTGCACGATAGGAAAGATTTGCTGGTCAGCTTGGTAGCTGGTTTTGAATTGGCCGTTTTCTCTGTAGAACATGTTCAGACGCGATCGATAATTTTCTCGCCAAAGAGCCCCTGAGGACGCACGAGCAAGAACAACAAAGCCAACACATAGGCAAACCAAATTTCGATGCCACCACCGACATAAGGACCCAAATACACCTCGGAGAGTTTTTCACCGACACCGATGATCAAGCCGCCGATGATGGCGCCCGGCACTGACGTCAGGCCGCCCAAAATCACCACGGGCAGCGCACGCAATGCGACCGTGGCCAATGAAAACTGCACGCCAAGTTTGCTGCCCCAAATCATGCCAGCGACCAAGGCCACCACGCCGGCGACGCACCACACAATCACCCAGATGCGGTTCAAAGGTATGCCGATCGACTGCGCCGCCTGGTGGTCGTCCGCCACCGCACGCAATGCCCGGCCCGTGGAGGTTTTCTGGAAGAACACCGACAGCGCAGCGACCAGTACGGCGGCAATCAAGGCAGCGATCAAATCTTCTTGGTTGATCAAAATGCCGCCCTCAAACACATTTTGAAAAGCCATGACCGGTTCTTTGGGCATGCCAATATCGATCTTGTAGATGTCGCTGCCAAAAATCGACTGGCCCAGGCCTTCTAAAAAATACGTGATGCCCAAGGTCGCCATCAACAGCGTGGTGCCTTCTTGATTGACCAAATTGCGCAGTACCAGTCGCTCGATCAGCCAAGCCACCGCAAACATCACCAGTGCAGCCAACGCAAATGCGATCAAGTTAACCAGCCATAAGTTGCCCACGCCGGCTTCGCTTAACCATTGCGAAAACCGCGCCATCGCCAAGGCTGCAAACAAGACCATGGCGCCTTGCGCGAAATTGAAAACGCCCGAAGCTTTGAAAATCAACACAAAGCCCAAAGCCACCAGCGAATACAACATGCCAGCCATCAGGCCGCCGAGCAGTGTTTCAAGAAAGAATCCCATGGCAGTCAATGTCCTGTACCGAGGTAGGCGCTGATCACCTCGGGGTTGTTGCGCACTTCATCCGGCGTGCCGTCGCCGATTTTTTTGCCGTAGTCCAGCACCACCACGCGGTCGGAAATATCCATCACCACGCCCATGTCATGCTCGATCAACACCACGGTGGTGCCGAATTCGTCGTTCACATCCAAGATGAAGCGACACATGTCTTGCTTTTCTTCCACGTTCATGCCGGCCATGGGTTCGTCCAGCAACAGCACTTGCGGCTCAAGTGCCAGCGCACGTCCCAAGTCCACACGTTTTTGCAAACCGTAAGGCAGTTGTCCCACCGGTGTTTTGCGGTAGGGCTGGATTTCCAAAAAGTCGATGATCTCTTCCACCCGTTGGCGGTGTTCAAATTCTTCGCGTTCTGCGGGGCCCAAGCGGATGGCTTGCAAAAACAAATTGGATTTCATGCGCAAATTGCGCCCGGTCATGATGTTGTCAAGCACGCTCATGCCTTTGAACAGCGCCAGGTTTTGGAAGGTGCGGGCCACGCCCATGACCGCCACTTGGTGGCTGTCCATGTGGCTAAAGGTTTGGCCGCGGAATGTGATTTGTCCTTGCTGCGGCGTGTACACGCCGTTGATGGTTTTGAGCATGGACGATTTGCCCGCGCCGTTGGGGCCGATGATGGCGCGTAACTCGTGTTCGCGCACATCAAAGCTGATATCTGCCAAGGCTTTGACGCCGCCGAAGCTGAGCGAAATGTTTTGCACATTCAATATGACGTCGCCGATTTGCTTGCTCATGCGGCATGCTCCACCGGTTTGAATACCTTGGCATCCGACAACTTCAAGGTGGCGCTGACACTGCCGCTGCGCCCGTCTTCAAATTTGACAGCGGTTTCTATGAATTGCTGAGCCAGCCCTTCGTACAAGGCATCTACCAGCACCGCATATTTTTCGGCGATATAGCCACGGCGTACCTTGTTGGTGCGGGTCAGTTCGCCGTCGTCTGCGTCCAGTTCCTTGTGCAGCACCAGAAAGCGACTGACTTGAGAACCAGCCAACAAAGTATCAACCGACAAATCGGCATTCACTTTTTCGACACACTCGAGCAGCAATTGGTAGACCTCGGGTTTTTGCGCCAGATCGGTATAGCCAGCGTAAGGCAAATTGCGCCGCTCGGCCCAATTGCCGACCGCATCAAAGTCGATGTTGAGCATGACGCAAACTTTGTCGCGTCCGTCACCATAGGCCACCGCCTCTTTGATGAACGGGAAAAATTTGAGTTTGTTCTCGACATACTTGGGCGCGAACATGGCGCCGTCATTCGCGCCGCCTTGGATGCGCCCCACATCTTTGACCCGGTCAATGATTTTCAAATGGCCACGGCTGTCAATAAAGCCCGCGTCACTGGTTTTGTACCAACCGTCTGCGCTCAGCACTTCAGCGGTGGCCTCTGGGTTTTTGTAATAGCCTTTGAGCAAACCGGCGGACTTGACCAGAATTTCGCCGTTGTCTGCCACTTTGATTTCTACACCAGCGCACGGCACACCCACGGTGTCCGCATAGGCCTGGTTGTCGGGCTGCAAGCACACAAACACCGCCGTTTCAGTGGAGCCATACAACTGCTTGAGGTTGATGCCGATGGAGCGGTAAAAGCTGAACAGGTCCGGACCGATGGCCTCGCCTGCGGTGTAGGCCACGCGCACCCGCGACATGCCGAGGTTGTTGCGCAAAGGTCCGTAGACCATCAAATTGCCAAGGCCATATGTCAACGTATTCCACAAACCAATAGGTTCACCATCGATGCGGCGCGGCCCGTATTGACGTGCGATGTCCATGAAGTACTTGAACATGAGTCGCTTGATCGGGCTGGCATCTTCCATGCGGATCATGACTTGCGTGAGCAAGCCTTCAAACACACGTGGCGGCGCGAAATAATAAGTGGGCCCCACCTCTTTCAAATCGATGGTCACCGTTTCTGCCGATTCCGGGCAATTCACCACATAGCCGCAATACAACCACTGCGCATAACTGAAGATGTTTTGCCCGATCCACGCCGGCGGCAAATACGCCAGCACTTCTTCATGGCTGGTCAGCTTGTCAAAATCCGCACCTGCCTTGGCACGGTCGAGCAAACTGCGGTGCGTGTGCACCACGCCCTTGGGGTTGCCGGTGGTGCCCGAGGTGAAAAACATGGCCGCGACATCATCGGGCTGTCCCGCTTGTATCTGCTGCTCTACAAACTGGGGGCTTGAGGCGGCCAAAACAGCCCCTTGGCTCAGTACGGCTTCCAAACTGCACAAGCCCTCGGCCGGGTAATTTCGCAAGCCACGCGGGTCGTCGTAATAAATGCGTGAGAGCGTGGGGCAATCAGGCTGTATCTCTTGCAACTTGTCGACCTGTTCTTGGTTTTCCACCACGGCAAACCGCACGTCTGCATTGTTGATGGGAAACACATATTCCGTGGCCACCGCATCTTGGTAAAGCGGCACCGGAATACCGCCCAAGACTTGCACCGCCAATACGCTGGCATACAGGCGCGGGCGATTCGCACCCACCACGATCACATGCTCGCCGCGTTGCAAACCATCTTTGGCAAATGCCTGCGCCATGTGCCCGACCATGGCATACAAATCCGCCCAGCCTAGGGTTTGCCAAATGCCGTATTCCTTCTCGCGCAACGCTGCGTCGCCGGGGCGTTGCCGGGCGTGTTGGGCCAAAAGTCGGGGGAAAGTCGTGTCCATCTGCCAATCAAATCACAAAGCACGCAGACTCACGCCCGCGAAGAGTTGCGAATATTAGGACCAAGTTTGACGCTTTTTTGTCTTTTGAACGACAATTTAGGGTAGATACCTAGACTTTGTTGACTCCTTTTTTTCGCCATGTCCCACGACCTGACCCTGCACCAGCGCCGCCGCGTACCCACACCCGCCGAACTCGAAGGCATTCCTTGGCTGGCACTGCTCAACCCACAAGAGCGGGCGCACACTTTGCCCCAACTGGTGGTCGGCGATGCACTGGGTGGCGATGTGGTGTGCCGCATCGGGCGTGCGCCCACGTATTGGTTTGGCGTGATCGACGGTTTGCTGAAAATGAACATCGACACCGACAAAGGCGATAGCCTGACGTTCACCGGTGTGTTACGTGGGGGGTGGTTTGGGGAAGGCACAGTTCTCAAACGCGAGCCCTATCGCTACAACGTACAAGCCTTGCGGCCCAGCGTGGTCGCCGGTTTGCCGATTGAAAGTTTCCACGGCTTGCTGTCTGCCTCCATCGGCTTTAACCGTTTCATCATGAACCAGTTGAACGAACGCTTGGGGCAATTCATTGCGGCACGCGAAATCGACCGCATCACCAACCCAGAGTTGCGTGTGGCGCGTAACTTAGCAGCACTGGTCAACCCGGTGCTGTTTCCGGGCGTAGGTGAATTGCTCAATATCACCCAGCAAGAGTTGGGTTATCTGGTGGGCTTGTCAAGGCAACGCGTGAACATGGCGCTCAAACGACTGGAAGCAGCGCAATGGATCAAGGTCACTTATGGCGGCATACGCATATTGAATTTGCCCGCACTGCGAAGCCATACACTGAGCCTCACATGAATGACGCCACCACCATCAGACTGAACAAACGCATGTCCGAGCTGGGCATTTGCTCGCGACGTGAAGCCGACGATTGGATTGCCAAAGGTTGGGTAATACTAATAATAAGAAAGAAGGATAAAAACAAAATGAAATATGTGGCGTTAAATATAGATACTGAATGTGGTGGTGATGGTTGGGTGCAGAGTTATAGTGAAGAAGAATTGAAAGAAAGTGTGAGTGGTTTTAGGTTTTCTGAAAAGAC
>CAMDSU010000070.1 GCA_945907335.1 Bordetella parapertussis
ATGCCTTTGAGACGAACGCAGATGGCCCCTATGACAGCTGCCAGCAGGGCACAAGCAAGCATGGCTGTCAGCAAAGCCACCGGCACCGACACCGAGGCTTTTTGCAGCATCAGGGCAAACACATATGCGCCACTGCCAAAAAACATAGCATGTCCGAAGGACACCATGCCGCCGTATCCCACCAGCATGTTCAAAGAAGTGGCCAGCAAGCCCATGGCGCACAAGCGGATGATGAAGTCCACCACCACGCGTGAAGGTGAGGTCAAAGGCAAGGCCAACAAAAGCAGCAAAGCCAGCAAAGCCCATAGGCTGTCTTTTTGCCAATCACGCAAATGGTTCACGATTGCGCCTTGCCCATGATGCCGCTGGGCCTGAACACCAGAATCAGCACCATCGATAAAAACATCAGGCCTTCAACAAACAGTGGAAAACCGATGGAGCCGAACGAGCGTATCAAACCGATCAGAATTGCTCCTAGCAAGGCACCGCTGACCGACCCCATGCCACCGATCACTGTCACGATAAATGATTCGATCAGGATAGAAAAGCCCATGCCTGGCGACATCGATCGCACTGGTGCGGCCAAGCCGCCCGCCAATCCGGCCAACAATCCGCCAAAGCTGAACACCAAGGCGTAAATCAGACGGGTGTTGAGGCCCAGCGCAGAGGTCATGGACGGGTTCTGTGCCGCGGCACGGATGATTTTTCCAATACGTGTTCGTGTCAAGGTGAACCACAAGAGAAAGGCAATCAAACCCGCTGCACTCATCAAATAAACATAGAACACTGGGACCACGCCGCCGCCAATGAACAAGGGCGGCATTTGAAATGCTGGGGGCATGCCCATGGATTGAAATTCAGCGCCCCATACAATTTTGACCACATCGTCCAAGATCAAAATAAACGCATAGCACACCAAAAGCTGTAAAAGCACATCCGATTGGTAGACACGTCGCATGAAGAAGCGCTCAAACAGCCATGCGAACACACCCACTCCCACACCAGCGGCCAGTGCGGCCAAGGCATAACTGTCGGTCAAGCGGTAGGCAGTCAGCGCAATATAAGCACCCAACATGTAAAACGAGCCGTGGGCGAAATTGATCACGCCCAAGACGCCAAAAATGAGTGTGAGGCCGGCGGCCACCAAAAACAACAAGGCACCAATGATGAGGCCGGTACTGCTTTGGGTCACGATGCACGACACCGACCCCAAGCATTCAAGCAGTGCAGTGAGTTCCATCAGTTATCTTTAAATGTTCAGGCAAAGGATTTGCGTTTTTTCCATTGCAATTCCAACTCGGCAATCTGTTTCCAGTTGCCGGGACTGGGCTTGGCCATGAACGGTTCTTTGGGTTCTAGCGCGCCCCAGCCCACCGCGTAATCTACGACAGTGTTGTCATCTGCCCGCATGGTCAGTTTGCCGTTGTTGCCAAAGGGTGAATCGATGGACATACCGCGCAGAGCGTCGGCCATTTTTTTGCCATCGGAACTGTTGGTTTTTTTCATGGCCGTGGTCAAGAACTGCACGGCTGCAGCGTTTTGCCATGCCCAATTCAACGGCAAGTCTTTGAAACGGGCTTGGTAGGCGTTGCACCAGTTGGTGTTAGCAGGTGTGTTGGGAAAACTCTTGAGATAACGGTTGCCTGAATGCAAGCCGTTGGGCACACTTTTTACAGCGGTTAGCACCGCATAGTCGGCCATGTTGACCGCGAAAAATTCACGGTCCTTGAACAAGCCATAAATGCTGGCTTGGTCAATGAAAGAGGTCAGATCGCCTCCCCACAGAGCGGAGTAAATCGCCTGTGGCTTGCCTTGCAACAAGCGGGTGACCGATTCGGTGTAATCGGCTTGGAATAGTTTTGGCCAGACATCCCCAATGACTTCTACAGAGGGGTTGAAAAACTTGAGGTATTCGATGAATTCATTGGTGGTGTCGCGACCATAGGCGTAGTCTGGTGACACGGTCATCCAACGTTTGAGGTTCTTGGCCTTGGCAACTTGTGCTGCATAGGCGCCGCCGACGATGGCATCGTGAATGCCTTGGCGCGCACATCGGAAACCCAAGGGGGTGCGTACTTTCGGGTCGGCGCTCAAAGAGGATGTTTCAGAAACACTGTGCATCACCAACACACCGAGGTCACGCGCAACTTCATGGACAGCAAATGCACCGGAGGATGCTTCAGCATCCAAAAGAATTTCGCAATTTTCCGAAGTGACCAATTCGCGAGCCACACGCGCGGCTTCTTGCGGCTGGCCTTTGGAGTCGCGGATCACCAATTCAATTTTCCGACCGTTCAAGCCGCCGGCAGCATTGAATTTTTCTACTTCCAAGGTGGCTGCATTGCTGGAGGCCTGACCGAGCATGGCCACGCGCCCCGACAAAATGGTGGGCATGCCGATGCGGATCGGTTTGTTTTGCGCACGGGACACAAATGGCGCGGCCAATCCGGCACTGGCGATGGCGCCAAGTTTGAGCAGGGTTCTGCGATCGGACGAGGTATTTTTTGACATGTCAGGTCTCAATGTTGAAGCACACACTTTTGAAGCTTGTAAAGCTGAACAAGGGGCAGTCTATGCGAAAAAAAGACCGTTGACTCTAGGGGATTTCATTGAATAAGGTGACTAATATTGGCCGATTGGCCGCGCATAAAAAATGGATCAGCGTGCGAAGTCGGTCAGTAATTCGCCAGCCAATTCAGCGCCTTCACGCATACCGTGCTGGTCGGCTATCAAATGGCCGTTGACCCACACTGCGTGCACACCATTGGCCTGGGTATTGAGCCGTGGCGCGCCACCTGGCAGGTCAAACACACGGTGCTTGGGACCTCGCCCCACTGTCTTTGGATCAAACAACAACAAATCGGCGGCGTGGTTTTCGTGAATCCATCCGCGGTCTTTCAGTCCCAGAATACGCGCCGGTTGGGCGGTGAGTTTGTGCACTGCTTGCGACATGGTCATGATGCCCAAGTCTCTCGCCCAGTGACCCAGCAAATGCAGACCGAACCCGGCATCATTGAAAAAAGTCAGATGGGCACCGGCGTCACTGAGGGAAACCAAACTGTGCGGGTGGGTGAGTAATTTGGCCACCGCTTCGGTGTCACTGTTGAGCAATTGAGCAGTGAACACGGTTTGTAAATCTTCGGCGAGTGCAAGGTCGAGTGCGAAATCCAACGGGTCTACACCCTGTTGGGCGGCCAGTTCTGCCACGCTGTGTTGTTCATACGCAAGGTGGGCCGGTTGAAAAGTTTGCACCACATGAACTTTGTCCCATTCGTTGTTGAACAAACGAAACGTGGTGGCTTGCAGCAATTCGTGTTTGACGGCCTGTCGAAATGCAGGATCACGCAAACATGTTTTCAGTGCATCGTGCGCCAAACCCATGGCAGGTTTCCAACTGACCAATCCTTCAACCGGGTAGGCCGAGGCAAATGTGAAATCCATGGTCAATGGACAACAAGACACTTGCCCGACCAATGAGATGTGCTGTGCATTAGCGTCGCTGATGGCTTGTAAATCGTTGAACACGGCCTGCGGATTGGTGCTGTTGTGTAACAGCGCTGCCACCATCACTGGCCTGCCGCTGGCCTGCGACAACGATTGCAAAAACGCCATAGGCATTTGACCGCCTTTGGTGACCATGTAGACGCCGCCGCCTTGACTGCCCATGGCCAAAGTGAGTTGCATCATTTCTTCATCGCTTGCCAAGCGCGATGGCATGGGTAGGCCACCTTCGCCGTTGTGCGCTGGGCTGGTGCTGGTGGCAAAACCCACCGCACCGGAGGCCATGGCCTCGCGCACGATATTTGCCATGGCTTGAATCTCTTGTTCAGTGGCGGCTCGCTTATTGGCTTGGTCACCCATCACCCATGTGCGAACTGAAGAATGACCAATGTAAGCAGCAACATTGATGACGCAACCTTTACGCCTGAGCATGGCCAAATATTCTGGGAAGGTTTCAAAGTCCCAGTCAATGCCTTGTTGCAACACATCCAACGACATGCCTTCGACTTGGGTCAAATTGCGCATCGTCAATTCACGGTCACCGGGACGGCACGGCGCAATCGTGAAGCCGCAGTTGCCAATGACGGCTGTGGTAACACCCATGGCGGGCGAAGGCCTGACATAAGCATCCCATGTAATTTGTGCGTCAAAGTGGGTATGTGAATCGATGATGCCCGGCATCAGCGCTAGACCAGACGCGTCAATCTCACGACTGCTGGTGAAAGACAGGTTTGAACCCACGGCGAGGATGCGACCTTGGCGCACGGCTACGTCTTGTATCACCGGGTCGTTGCCACTGCCGTCGTATACCAAGGCTTGGCGAATGAGGAGGTCTGATTGGTTTGGCGTATTCAAATTCAGTTTTGCCAGGTTAGCCCGCCAGCAACTCCATGACTTGTCGTTTCCCCATTTTGCGAACTGCTGAAATTGCTTGGAGTTGGCTGGCACGCGGTCGAGCCGTGCCTTTTTCCCATTTGTAAATGGATTGTCCTGTGACACCCAACAAAGTGCCCATTTCGTTGGCAGTAACGCCTAGTTTTTGGCGTAACTTCGTAAAACCTGCTGGGCGAAAACGCAATGTTTTTTCGTTGTCATCTTCTGCTTCAACGGAAGATGCCGCTACCTTGTTTTTTGCAAGGCGTGCCATGCTTGATTCAAGGGAAGATAAGCGACGCTTTAAAGCGGCAATTTCTGAACGGTAATGGGACGATGCTTTTTTCAATGCGGCGTTTTCAGCCTTTATCTCTTTTTTTGAAATACGGGCGATTTCAGACTTCAATTGGTTGGCAAAGGTGCTCATGAAAACTTTCAGTAAATATGAAGATTTAATGTAATTATTTTGACAGATTTTGACTGCGGCCAATTTATTCGGATAGATATTATGCGAAATAGTTATCGACAGGAATTTAAGTTTCTCCGCATAAATCTTTGTTCAAGCGAAACCCACTGTCATAAACCTTGATTTATGTCATATTTGAAAAGGGTTTATGTGATAAGTTATCCTCTGGTTGGTTTTGTCCAAATCCATGGAGAATTTTAGAATGCGTGCCATCAAAAAAGCCAAGCGAATCATCGAAAAAGACCCAGCGCTTCCTCTTGCCAAGTTTTTAACATCTTTGATTTTGTCCTTGGAAACAAACAATGAATTCCCGATGCGACAGTTGTACGAATTGCCTCTTGACGATTTTGATTTCGCCTTGGAAATATTGAAAGAATGGCGCATAGACAGGCATTACATGGGCAAGGCCAAAACATTTGATGTGGCTTATCACGCCCACGACTCAGTACCCGTCAGCAAATAATTCGGTTTTTCATCCAGCCCAGGCCGTCAGAGGTGCCTGAGGCTACCGACCCCAAAGCGGGGCGGTATTCACAACCCAACCAACCGTCCCAGTTGCATTGCGCTGACACTTGTTCAATCGTGTCAAACAAGGTCTCGTAATGCAATTCACCTGTATTTGGCTCGTGGCGTTGTGGCACGCCGGCAATTTGGATGTGGGCTACTCTGCCAGTGGGTAAATAGTGGCGAATCTTGTTCTGCACATCGCCTTCCACAATTTGGCAATGATAAAGGTCGAACTGTACTTTTAAGTTGGGTAAATTCACCGATTGCACGATCGCATGTGCATCGTCTTGCCGGTTTAAAAAGAAATGGGGAATGTCCCGCGTGTTGATGGGTTCAATCAATACCTCTCGGCCTGCGCTGGCTGCGGTTTCAGCCGCCCAGCGTAAGTTACGCAAATAGGTGTCGCGCAGCGGGCCTGGCAAGGAGGCATGTGGTGCGCTGGTGCTCAACAGTGGTGGCAATTCGCTTGGCAGCCAAAAGGATTGCGGAACCAATCCAGCCATTACGTGGATGCGAGGGCATTGCAATATGTCAGCGTATTCCAAAGCCAGCATAAAACCGCGTTTGAATTCCTCCTCGCGCCCCGGCAAGCAAGTCGTGCCGCGAACGCCTTGGTCCCACGCGGCTTGTGCGCTGTCACGGTCATGTCCGGCAGGGGGCGCATTGAACAGCACCTGTTGCAAACCCGTGTCTTTAAGCGCTGCCGCAATTTCTTGGGCACTGACCGCATAGGGAAACAAGTACTCAACACCTTTGAAGCCGTCTTTGGCCGCTGCGGCAAAGCGCTCCATGAATGGCAATTCGTTGTACAAAAAAGAGAGATTGGCAGCAAATTTCAACATACAGATTCTTTCATCAAGGCGTGGTTACCAATACGCGCCAAAGTTTTGGCGCAATGCTTCAATCTGTGGTTCCGTCAAGGCGCTGGCATTGGTCAAAAGTGCGAGGCGAGCGGTTTCTTCGAGCTCTTCCAAGGTGGCCATGGCCTGCGCAGGGCTGTCATGCCAAACATTGGGGCCGAGCCGAGACAACATCACCGCGTGCAACGGCAGGCCGTGTTGAGCGTAATGCGCGATAGTTTGCTCAACCGCATCAGCAGCAGCCACATCGCCCGGGCGATGGTAAGCAATCAGCGGTACATGCCCTACCTTCATCAAAAAGTAAGGCGTGACAGGAGCCAGCAATTCTTCCCCTAGACGGGTATGCAAAGAAGAGTCTCTCAAACTGAGTGCGACTAAGTGGGTACTGTGGCTGTGAATGATGCAGCAGGTTTGCGGCGATAGCAATTGCGAGGCGCTGTAAATCCGTCGATGCAGTGTCAATGTTTTACTGGCTCTTGCGCCACTCAGTTGTACGCCATTTACATCCAGGTGGGCTAAATCGTTGGGGTCTAAAAAACCTAAGCAAGCATCGGTGGGCGTGATCAAAAATCCGTCGTCCACTCGTATGCTGATATTGCCTGCAGTGGCATGCACATAGCCGCGATCAAACAAGCTTTTACCAATACGGCATATTTCTTCACGGGCGTGGCCCCATCCCTTGTTAAGATGCAACTGTGTCATGTGCTGTGCGCCTTTTGTAAGGCGTGAAATGCTTTGGTAAAGAAATCGGCGCTGCCAAAGTTGCCTGATTTCAGAGCGATGTGCAAACCGCCTTCTTTGGCAAAGCGGCAGGGGGCATAGCACCACGGCACGCCAGGGTCAATTTGTGCACCGATGGCCATTTGCGAAATGCCCAATGCCCCAACACAGGCGCCAGAAGTTTCACCACCTGCCACCACCAACTGCGACACCCCATGCCGAACCAGTCCCAGTGCAATCTGGGCCAATACCTGTTCGGTGTGTTCGCCCGCTTGTTGCCTGCCGCGTTGTCCCTGTACGAATTTAACTTGTTCGGTATCTGCCGTGGAATACACCAACACAGGTGATGTTTTCAGATGGACTGCAGCCCACTGAACCACCTGCGCCGCAATGTCTGAGGGCGATGTATCTGTGGGCCAAGCCAGCGGGTCAAGCTGGTAGGCAGCACCGCCATGCGCCACAAAATGGGCAACTTGGCCTTGTGTCGCCAAAGAACAGCTACCGCTGATGATGGCTTGCAAGCCTTGTGCAGACGGCAGCCTGGCGCTGTCGGCTGCGGGCTGAATCCCCCAATTGCCGGGCAAGCCAATTGCCACACCTGAGCCTGCTGTCACCAGTGGCATACCCGCCAAGGCGGGACCGAGTCGCAGCAAATCGGCGTTTGATAACGCATCCACCACGGCAATGCTGATTCCTTGTGATTTCAGTTCGGTGATGCGCTCAGCGATGGCGTGTTCGTCTTTGGCCACGCACCGGTAATCGATCAAACCCACTTTGCTTTTGCATTGTGCTTGTAAAACATTTACCAAATTGGCGTCATTCATGGGTGTCAGCGGATGATTTTTCATGCCGCTATCGCTCAGTAACTGGTCGCCTACAAACAAATGGCCTTTGAACACAGTGCGTTGGTTGTCTGGAAAGGCTGGTGTGGCGATGGTGAATTCGCAACCCATCGCTTGCATCAGTGCCTCCGTCACAGGGCCGATATTCCCTCGGACATCCCCGGTGTACCAACTGTCAAAGGTGGAGCAATATTTGAAATACACCTGCTCCACATGCTGGGTTTGCAACCATTTCAAGGCTGCAAGTGATTGCGCGACGGCCAATTCTGGCGCAATGGTGCGCGACTTCAAGGCGATCACCACGGCATTGCAATCTGGGGGCAACGTTGCGTCTGGCACCCCAATGGTTTGAACCACCCGCATGCCTGCACGAACCAAGTTGTTGGCCAGATCGGTGGCGCCGGTGAAATCATCGGCGATACAGCCAAGCAGCAGACCCATGTCATTGCCTTTGAGAGATTGAGGAACTGCTCAAGCATACCCAATGAAAACCGTGCCCATGTTTGCTTCGCATTTATGATGTGTTTATGGCTTTGTCAGAGGTGAGTGCGCAATCTGGCAATTTGCTACGTCTCTTAGACTTGCTGCGCGTTCAAACAAGGAACTGCGAATGAATTATGTGTTTAAACCCCCATCAGTGAATGCCTTGCCAGTGGCAGACAGTGATAAATTTTTTCCTGTCCGACGTGTTTACTGTGTGGGCCGCAACTATGCGGCACATGCCAGGGAAATGGGCTTTGACCCAGACCGTGAGCCACCGTTCTTTTTTTGCAAG
>CAMDSU010000071.1 GCA_945907335.1 Bordetella parapertussis
AAGGCATTGGCGATGCGCACGCCCTCATCCAAATCTAAGACCACGCCTTCAAAATCATCATGCACCACGTGGTCCTTGTAAAAAGCACAGGAATCCAGAGAAATGATGTCCAAAGGTTTGCCCAAGGTGGACCAAGCGCGACCGTGCGGTGCGTGCGTGTGCGCGGCCGCGACGACATCCGGGCGGGCATGGTGAATGCGCGAGTGAATGGCAAATGCCGCCTCATTCACGGGGTGTACGCCTTCAACCACATTGCCTCGGTGATCGACGCGGATCAGGTTGGACACTTTGATTTGGCTGAAATGCACACCAAAAGGGTTGACCCAAAACGTGTCTTTGAACTCAGGGTCACGCGCAGTGATATGACCGGCGACGCCTTCGTCAAACCCAAAACGTGAAAATAAGCGAAACGCTGCAGCAAGCATTTGTTTGCGGTGCAAACGCTCGTCTCGCATACTGGTGAATGTTGGGGGTTGTGGCAAGGCAGGAGAAATACCGTCACCCAATTTTTGGTGCCGCTCATGCATGCTGGAAATTTCTGCGGGTGCGTTCATGGCGCTAGGGCCTCCTTGATGTTTAGAAATTCCAGTGTATTCCAAGCCTTGCCGTTGGCATACGATGAACAACAAGCATCACAATTTTTTCAACAACTCTTTGCGTTTGGACTCATATTCAGATTCATTGATCAAGCCTTGCTTGAATAACTCTTTGAGTTTTTCTAGTTTCTTTTGTACATCTGAAACTTTGGGCAATTCAGCAAGCTCTTGCACAAATTTTTCACCAAACGAATTTTGGTATTCGCGTTTCAAAATCAACGCCCGGTTATTGACAACACCTACCCAAATTTTGCCGGTTGATTTGCCCGAAAAAACTTCAGACTTGTTTGTTATTCCTTGAAGTACATCGTTATTGGTCACCAAAATTGCATCATATTCGCCAAACTTGAGTTTGACTTTTTCAAGTTTACTGGCTTGCGCCAGTTGAATAACTTGTGCAGTCAAAGTCTCACTCTTAGCTTCCAATACAGTATTCCATTTGCTGCCGACTTGGAGCCCTGGTTCAAATATTTTTATGGGGGGATTTCGTAAAAATATTTGGCCATTGCTAAGTGCAATGTCTTTTTCTTCTAAACCAAGACCAGGTGATTTAAATTCACCTTCCTTGTCACCGTAAATCACTTTTCCAGCGACACCATTTTTATCAACCGTCAAATAGTTGTATTCCAATTTTTTCACGGTTCCATTGGCATTCACGGAGTAGACCACCACATCACCGGCCTCAAAAGGTTCAAAATTTACAAGGGCTTGGGCGAAAAGTTGAAAGGGCAAAAAGCAAAGTAACAACAGAATTTTTCTCATAAACCGTCCCAGCAAATACATTTAAAAAATTTCGATGAGTTTAGATCGAAATTTATCTTAATGATTAAGAATGCATATTGACTTATAAGGCTTTAACGTATCAAAGGTCAGACAAATAAGCTTTAGATAAGAACACCCTAAAAGTGGGTTTCAGCATCAATTGGCGGAAGCGGTGAGATTCGAACTCACGAACCCTTGCGGGTTGCCGGTTTTCAAGACCGGTGCAATCGACCACTCTGCCACGCTTCCTTGCTGTGTCGGGTCAAGCCTAAGTATTCTAACCAGCTCTTTACGAGGCAGATTCTGGCAAAAACAAGGCCTGCAAATCGCTTAAGAAATCAAAGCCTTTTTCAGTTGGTTGAATCCGTGCGTGATCCACCAACAACAAGCCGCGCTGCTGCGCCAGTTGCAAACTGCGATCGATAGCAGACAAAGGCATGCCCGTGCGATCCATGAATGCCTCGAGCGGCACCCCTTCTTTCAGGCGCAATGCATTGAGCATGAATTCAAAAGGCAATTCAGCCCGGCTGACTTCATGGCTTTGTGCCACAGCATCCTTTGCCATGGCTTTTTGCATATACAGGCCGGGTTCGCGGTGCCTCACCATTCTGCAAATACGGTGGGCAAAACTTATCTTGCTGTGCGCGCCAGCACCCACGCCCAAGTAATCACCAAATTGCCAATAGTTGGTGTTGTGCCAACAGCGGTGTCCTTCTTTGGCAAATGCGGACACTTCGTATCGTTGCAAACCTTGTTTCGCGGTGTGGTGTGTGATGAGGTCGAGCATGTCATACGCCTGATCTTCGGGCGGCAAGCCAGCGGGCTCATGCTTTGCAAACAAGGTATTTGGTTCAATCGTCAAATGATAAATAGAGAGATGGGAAGGCTGTAGGGCCAAAGCAGTTGACACATCATGCTGCAAATCTTGTGGGCTCTGGTTGGGCAAGGCATACATCAAATCGATGTTGAATGTGTCAAAAGCTTGCGCAGCCTCTTGCACAGCCGCCATGGCCTGAGCGCCATCGTGCACCCGCCCTATTGCTTTGAGATGCCGGTCATTGAAACTTTGCACACCAACGGAAAGTCGCGTGACGCCGGCTATTTTGTAAGCGTGAAACCGGTCTTTTTCAAAAGTACCCGGATTGGCCTCGAGCGTGATTTCACAATCTGGCACCAAGGGCAAACGGGCGCGTAAATCGCTGATCAACCGCGCAATGCCCGCAGGAGAAAACAAACTCGGCGTGCCACCACCGATGAAAACGCTGTGCACCGGTCTGCCCCATACCAATGGCAAACTGCTCTCAATATCAGCGCATAAAGCATCCAAATAAGCGGCCTCAGGTATGGCCACGGGCGTCGCTAGCACTTGCATCAATGGTGCTGTGAGCACAGGCGAGCGATATTCATGCGAATTGAAATCGCAGTAAGGACATTTTTTCAAGCACCAAGGCAAATGCACATAAACGGACAAAGGCGGCAAAGCAGCCAAGGTCAAGGTGCCAGGGCGCATCAAGTGTGCGATATCTAGCTTCATTTCAACCAGCGTTGCAGCATCAATTCCCGCATCAGTCGAGCCGCTTGGCCCCGGTGGCTACGTTGGTTTTTTTCTTCATCGGTCATTTCAGCAAACGTCATGTTCAGTTCGGGAATGAACATGACCGGGTCAAAACCAAAACCATTGGTACCGCGTAATTCACGCGTGATTTCGCCTTCTGCACGTCCACTGGCAATCAGCGGTTCCGGGTCATCGGTATGTCGCAATGCCACCAAGGTGCTTACCAAGGCTGCTTTGCGGTTGGTGGTGTTTTGCATTTGCTCAAGCAATGCACGGCGGTTGTTTTCATCGCTTTTTGTGTAGCCAAACTGCGTGCAATAAAAAGCAGTTTGCACACCCGGCAAGCCTTCAAAAGCATCCACACACAAACCCGCGTCGTCTGCGAGTGCCGGCAGGCCGCTGTAGCGACTGGCGTGGCGTGCTTTGGCCAAGGCATTTTCGACAAACGTATGAAAAGGCTCTTGTGCCTCAGGAATATCCAATTCAGATTGCGCGATCAACTTCACGCCCAGTGGCGCAAACATGGCTTGCAGTTCGTGTAATTTGCCTTGGTTGTTTGACGCCAAAACAATACGTGTCACGGTCGGCATATCAAACGGCCAGCGCAGATTTTTGTAGGGTCACCAGTTCACGAATTCCCTTATCCGCCAAGGCCAGCAACTGATCCATTTCTGCACGACTGAAAGCCGCGCCCTCTGCGGTGCCTTGTACTTCCACAAAGCCACCCGCCCCTGTCATGACCACATTCATGTCGGTATCGCAGACGGAGTCTTCCACGTATTCCAAGTCCAGCAAAGGAACGCCATGCAGCAAACCCACAGAAATAGCAGCCACATGGTCGATGATGGGCGAAGCCGTCAATTTCCCTGCTTTGAGCAAACCATTGACCGCGTCTTGCGCGGCCACAAATGCACCGGTGATGGCGGCAGTACGGGTGCCGCCATCGGCCTGCAACACATCGCAATCAATTTGTATGCTGCGCTCGCCGAGTTTTTTCAAATCAAAGACTGCCCGCATGGAGCGCCCGATGAGGCGCTGAATTTCCTGGGTCCGACCGCTTTGCTTGCCTTTGGCCGCTTCTCTGTCGCTACGGGTATGTGTGGCACGCGGCAACATGCCGTATTCAGCGGTTACCCATCCCTCGCCTGAACCACGTTTGTGCGGTGGAACTTTTTCTTCAACAGAAGCAGTACATAACACTTTGGTATTGCCAAATTCAATCAATACCGATCCTTCTGCATGCATGGTGAAGCTGCGGGTGATACGAACGGAACGCAATGCGTCGGTGGCGCGATGTTGGCGTGATGCAATGGTTGTCATAGGTGTGATGCGGCGTATTGAAGAAAACTGCCATTGTCGTTCAGGCAACGAATCTGCGCCTGAGATAATGTAATTTTGAAATGAAAGCGCCATGTCCCTGCAAAGCATGACCGGCTATGCCAGTGCACAGTCACACATTGGCTCTGAAACAGCCGCGGTCTCGGGTGTTCGTCTGGGCTTGGAAATTCGCTCGGTAAACAGCCGTTACTTGGATATCAGTTTTCGACTGCCTGAAGAGCTGCGTCAATTCGAACCCAGTCTGCGCGAACTGATTAGCAAGCACATCAAACGAGGCAAAGTTGAACTGCGACTTAACCTGGAATCCGACAACGACAACTCTGTGGGAACGCCAGACACGGCGCTTTTGAAGAACCTGGTCAATGTGCAAAACCATGTGCGCATGTGGTTGCCGGACGCCCCTCCTCTTTCCGTCTCAGAAGTCATTCGACTGTCGTCGCAAGCCCACTCCGCATCCGGCACAGACATTGCCCCGCATGTCATGCAATTGGCCAACGAAGTGGTGACCCAAATGTGTGAGGCACGACAGCGAGAGGGCATGAAATTGGCGGACGATTTACTGAACCGTGTCACCCAATTGCACACACTTGCAGAACAAACTTTGCCGCTGGTGCCACAGGCCGTGGCCGTGCAAAAACAAAAATTCCTTGAACGCTGGCGCGAAGCCTTGGCATTGGCAGATGCGCAAGCCCTGCCTGAAAGCGTGCACGAACGAGCTCTGGCAGAAGCAGCGAGTTTTGCCATTCGTTCCGATGTGGCCGAAGAAATCACGCGACTGACCACCCATTTGAATGAAATTGCCCGCCTACTTAAACAAAAAAAACACCCAGAAGGCGTTGGTAAACGATTAGATTTTTTGATTCAGGAACTACACCGTGAAGCCAACACTTTGGGCTCCAAATCCAGCGCCATCGAACTCACACGCATTTCGTTGGACATGAAAGTACTGATCGAGCAAATGCGTGAACAAGTTCAAAACCTCGAATGATGAATACCTACCCCGGCAATTTGTATGTGGTGGCAGCACCCAGCGGCGCAGGCAAATCAAGTCTGGTCAAAGCCCTGATGGAGCTAGACGCTGGTGTGCAACCATCGGTGTCCCACACCACTCGCGCTCCACGTGGCCAAGAATTCCACGGACGCGAATATTTCTTCATTGGCAACGATGAATTTGACCGCATGATCGCCGAGCAAGCCTTTTTGGAATGGGCACATGTTCACGGCAACCGCTACGGGACATCTCGCGCCACCATCGAAGAGCGAATAGCCAATGGCATGGATGTGATTTTGGAGATTGACTTCCAAGGCGCGGTACAAATCAAAAAATTGTTCACCAATGCGGTGCTGATTTTCATTTTGCCGCCCAGCATGCAGGAATTGCGTGCGCGTTTACAGCGCCGTGGCGAAGACAGCCCCGAGGTGATAGAGCTGCGGTTACAGAACGCCGCCCAAGAAATGTCTCAGGCATACGAATTTGACTTCGTTATAATCAACCAACTTTTTGACAAAGCTTTGTTTGACCTCAAAGCCATTGTCCATGCGCAAAGACTCAAATACGCGTCCCAGCGCCAAAACAGGTCAGATATCTTTAAAGCCTTGAACCTCACTTAACTGAACCGGAGCAACCCCACATGGCACGCATCACCGTTGAAGACTGTCTCGAACAAATCCCCAACCGCTTCCAATTGGTGTTGGCTGCTACTTACCGCGCTCGCATGCTGGCACAAGGCCACACCCCAAAAATCGAAAGCAAAAACAAGCCTGGCGTTACTGCTTTGCGCGAAATTGCCGCTGGCAAGATCGGTTTGGAAATGCTGAAAAAAGTGCCCGGCTGATTTGCTGAGGTTTTGAAAAGCACATAAAGCACTGCCCAAGCAGTGCTTTTTTTTCGCCCCTGAACCCTTGGGTCAAGCAAAACGCTACAGTTAGGCCATGGCTACCGTCGCAACCACTCCCGCTCTTCCAACGCCCGCCAGCAATGCGGCGGCGGCCAGCTTTGCCTCGCTGGTCGCGAAGTTGGACTATTTGAGCGCAGAGGGGATCGAGCAAGTCAGGCGCGCCTACAAATTTGCCGACGAAGCGCATCTGGGCGTGACACGGCGCAGTGGGGAACCTTATATCACCCACCCGATTGCAGTGGCCCTGCAATGCACAGAATGGAAACTTGACAGCCAAGCGCTGATGGCGGCCCTGCTGCATGACGTGATGGAAGACTGCGGCGTTACCAAAACCGATTTGCTTGAAAAATTTGGACCCACTGTGGCCGAGCTTGTGGATGGCTTGACCAAGCTCGACAAACTCAGCTTTGACACGCAGGAAGAAGGCCAGGTCGAATCATTTCGCAAAATGCTGCTGGCCATGGCGCGTGACGTGCGCGTCATTTTGGTCAAACTCGCTGATCGCACCCACAACATGCGCACCATGGAAGCGATGCCGCGCACGCGCTGGAAAGCCATCAGCAGCGAAACCCTAGAGATTTACGCGCCCATTGCTCATCGTTTAGGGCTCAACCAAACGTACCGCGAATTACAAGACCTGAGTTTCAAACACCTCAAACCCTGGCGCTATGCAACGCTGGAAAAAGCTGTGATGCGGGCGCGCAACCGCCGTCGCGATTTGTTGCAAAAACTCCAACTCGAAGTAGAGACTGCTTTTAATCAAGCCAGTTTAGACATCAGTATTTTTGGACGTGAGAAAACGCTGTATTCCATTTACCAAAAGATGCGCGGCAAACACCTGAGCTTTGCCCAAGTCACAGACATTTATGGCATGCGCGTATTGCTTCCAGATTTGATAGATTGCTACACCGGCTTGGGCATATTGCACCAACTCTACAAACCTGTGCCTGGAAAATTCAAAGACCATATTGCGATTGCCAAGATCAACGGGTATCAGTCTTTACACACCACACTGGTTGGGCCTGCGGGCATCAATGTTGAATTTCAATTGCGTACCGAAGCCATGCACCTTGTGGCTGAGTCTGGTATTGCCGCGCACTGGTTGTATAAGTCCCACGAGTCCAGCGAAAAGGCCGAAAGGCTGGGCACGCAGTGGTTGCAGTCGCTGCTCGATATTCAAGACGAGACCCGAGACGCCACCGAATTTTGGGACCATGTCAAGGTCGATTTATTTCCTGACGCCGTGTATGTATTCACGCCCAAAAGCCACATCATGGCCTTGCCAAGAGGTGCCACTGTGGTTGATTTTGCATACGCTGTGCACAGCAATGTTGGCGATCGTGTGGTCTCTGCCCATATCAATGGCGAACCGGTTTCGTTGCGCACAGAGATACGCAATGGCGATGTGATTGAAGTCGAAACCGCAGAAGAAGCAACACCCAATCCGGCATGGCTGGCATTTGTTCGCACCGGGCGTGCACGCTCAAAAATCAGGCACTACCTGAAAACCCGGGCGCAATCTGAATCGCAAGATTTGGGTGAAAAATTGCTTGCACAAGCGCTTCGAGCCGAGGGGTTTATCAGCCTTCCAGCGAACGATGCATTGAACAAAGTGCTCTGGGAAAAATTGTTGCGCTTCACAGGCAGCAAAACACGCGAAGAGCTGCTGACAGATTTGGGTTTGGGCAAACGTGTGGCCAGCATCGTTGCCAAACGTCTGGTGCGCCTGTTGGCCGACCAAGGGATTCGTCCTGATCCGTTGCTGCTCAGCCGCGAGCGATTCACCGCCCATGAAACACTTTCTCAAGGTGGGGTGGTGGTAGATGGCAGTGACAACGCTTCTGTCACCTACGGCCAATGCTGCCATCCCGTGCCTGGCGACGCCATCGTCGGCTATTTGGGTCGAGGTGAAGGTCTGGTGGTACACGTTCAGGACTGCCATGTCGCACAACGTTTGCAGCACAAAGACAGCGAGCGGTTCATTGCTGTGGAATGGTCAGATGAGCCTGTGCGAAGTTTTGAAGCAGGCATTGTGGTCACTGTACTCAACGGCAAAGGCGTGTTAGCCAGCGTTGCATCAGCCATCACTTCGGCCCAAGCGGATATCAAACTGGTCAGCATGGCTGACGAGGTCAGTGGTAAACAAGCCACCGACTTGCGGTTTTTGATTGCGGTTCAAGACACTTCACACTTAGAAAGTGTGCTGGGCAGTTTGCAACGATTGCCTTCTGTCAGCCAAGCCAAACGTGCCAGCTCCCACCGTCACAACTGATCTGCCCTTTAGCCGTCGGT
>CAMDSU010000072.1 GCA_945907335.1 Bordetella parapertussis
ACAGTGCGCAAGGAGCTGTATGCGCTCAAACCGCAGTTCTTCAGTGTCACTTATGGCGCTGGCGGCTCCACGCAGGACGGCACGTTGCAGCAAGTGCAAAGCATTTTGCAAGACGGTTTTGATGCGGCGCCGCATTTCTCTTGCATAGGCACCACGCGCGAGATTGTGCTAGAGCAGTTGGCGGCATTCAAAGCGGCTGGCATACGCCGCATGGTGGCATTGCGCGGTGACTTGCCCAGCGGGCACGGCACCTTCGGTGAATTCCGCTACGCCAGTGAATTGGTGGAATGCATTCGCCAGGAATCGGGCGACCATTTTCATATCGAAGTCGGTTGTTACCCCGAAGTGCATCCGCAGGCCAAATCGCCGCAAGCCGATGTGCAGGCGTATGTGACCAAGGTCAAGGCCGGTGCGAATTCAGCCATCACCCAGTATTTTTTCAACAGTGATGCTTACTTTCGCTTTGTCGATGAGGCCTACAAACTTGGCGCGGATATTCCGGTCGTGCCCGGCATCATGCCCATCACCAGTTCCTCGCAATTGATGCGTTTTTCAGATGCCTGCGGTGCGGAAATTCCGCGCTGGATACGTTTGCGTTTGCAGGCGTTTGGTGACGACACTGCCTCCATCAAAGCCTTTGGTTTGGATGTGGTCAGTGACTTGTGCGAGCAATTGCGCAACGGTGGTGCGCCCGGACTGCATTTCTACACCATGAACCAGTCGACAGCAGTGACGGCGATTTGCCGCAACTTGGAACTGGCTTAGCCTTGCGTCAGTTGAAACCCCGCCAAGTGGTCTTGCCCCATGAGTTGCACCATTTGAGGCAGGGCTTGTTGCAATTGCTCGTATAGCGTGAAGGGCGGATTGATCACAATCACACCGCTGTCAACCAAACCTATCGGTTTGATGGATTCACCCGCGGCGACCCCATCACGCGCGCCGGTGCGTATGCGCAATGTGGCATGCAACCAAGGCTTGTCAGCTTGTCGCGCAAGATTGGTCAGGTGGCGCGGCAGACTGTGTGCCTGCGGTCTGGGAATGATCGGGTACCAAACCACATAAGTACCTGTGGCAAATCGTTTCATTCCGATAGACACGGCCACCACCACCCGTTCGTAATCCAGTTTGATTTCATAACTGGGGTCGATAAACACCATGCCCCGACGCGACGGGGGCGGCAGAAATTTGGGCAAACCGTTGAACCCGTCCTCATGCATCACCATGACTTGGCGGCCCGCTTTCAGCGCTTCTACCTGCGTTTGCAGGCCGCGAATGTCGGTGGGGTGCATTTCAAACAACTTGAGCTTGTCCTGTTCACGCAACAAATGTTGGGCGATGAAGGGAGAGCCCGGGTAGTTAAGCAAACCGCCCGAGGGGTTGAAATGGTCCAGCACTCGGCGATAGTCCAGCAATAAGTCGGCCATCGGCCCGGCAAGCTTGGATTTGTTGCGCATGAGCGCCAGTAAACCGTCTTGTGCTTCACCGCTTTGCCTCGCATCATTGCTGTCAAGCCGGTAAATGCCGGCCCCGGCATGGGTATCGATGGCGGTGAAACCCACCTCTTTGAGTGCTAAATGTTTCACAACAGAAACCAAAATCGAGTGTTTGAGCACATCGGCATGGTTGCCCGCGTGAAAGCTGTGGCGATAACTGAACATTGCGCCATGGTAACTCGCCTGCCTGTGTTTGCAAAACTGCCCACAAACTGGCATAGAATGTAAGGCTTCGCAGCGAACAAGGTCCCGCGACGAAGTTTTCACCCCCACCTAAGAGGTTCTCAGCAGAAGAACACCGACCGTGGAAAAGGACCCCACAACCCACTCTAGGAAAACACATGTCCACTTTCAGCGCGAAACCCGCTGACGTGACGCATGAGTGGTTTGTGATTGACGCCACCGACAAGGTGCTCGGACGGATTGCCAGCGAAGCAGCCCTCCGTTTACGCGGCAAGCACAAAGCCATTTATACGCCCCACGTCGATACCGGCGACTATATTGTCGTCATCAACTCGTCCAAAATTCGCGTCACAGGCAACAAGGCCTTAGACAAGATGTACCACCGCCACTCGGGTTACCCGGGCGGTATCTCCAGTACCAATTTCAAAGACATGCAAGCCAAGCACCCTACACGTGCTTTGGAAAAAGCGGTCAAAGGCATGTTGCCCAAAGGTCCTTTGGGTTTTGCCATGATCAAAAAGCTCAAGGTGTACGGCGGTGCCGAGCATCCCCACACCGCCCAACAGCCTAAAGTGCTGGACATCTAAGGAGCTATGAAATGATTGGTGAATGGAACAATGGCACCGGCCGTCGCAAATCCAGCGTCGCCCGCGTGTTTCTGAAAAAAGGCTCCGGCAAAATCATGGTCAATGGCAAAGACATCGCCGAATACTTCGGTCGTCAAACCTCGATCATGATCGCCAAGCAACCCTTGTTTTTGACTCAGCATGCCGAATCTTTCGACATTCAGATCAATGTGCAAGGCGGTGGTGAATCCGGCCAAGCCGGTGCTGCCCGTCACGGCATTACCCGTGCGCTGATTGACTACGATGCAACCCTCAAACCCGCGCTGTCAGCAGCCGGTTTTGTCACCCGCGATGCGCGTGAAGTGGAACGTAAAAAAGTCGGTTTGCACGGCGCTCGTCGCCGCAAGCAGTTCAGCAAACGCTGATCCGGCTTGCAGGCCTTGGGTCTGCCATCAACCGCCAGGGCTTGTGTTCTGGCGGTTTTTTTATGGTTAATGCAAAACGGGTTGCCTCATCAGCGTTGCCTTTAACCTTGCCACAGATATTGTTGACTGAAATAGGTTACTATTGATATTCAAAGAACATTTTCATTGGAGAGCGCCATGAGTGCCTTAGCCGAAAAAATACCCACTGCCATGCCAGAACCCATCGTCTTCACCGACAGTGCTGCCGCCAAAGTGGCTGACCTGATCGCCGAAGAAGGCAACCCAGAATTGAAATTGCGGGTGTTTGTTCAAGGGGGTGGTTGCTCAGGTTTTCAATATGGTTTCACTTTCGATGAAATCACCAATGAAGACGACACCATCATGTCAAAACACGGCGTCTCTTTGCTGATCGATGCCATGAGCTACCAGTACTTACTGGGCGCTGAAATCGATTACAAAGAAGATTTGCAAGGTGCGCAGTTCGTCATCAAAAACCCGAATGCCACCAGCACCTGCGGATGCGGATCTTCATTCTCAGCCTGATCTTTTTTTGCTGAGTAACAAGCCGGGCATGTCCCGGCTTTTTTATTCAGCCCGGGTAAATGCCGCCCAACACACGGGGCCCATGCGCCCCAGTCACTGCAGGTAAATTACCTGGCAAGTTCAGACAGGTTTGTTGGGCCAACCAAGCAAAAGCTGTTGCCTCAACTTGTAAGGGCGGCAAACCCGATGCTTCAGTGGTGCTGACAGTCATATCCGGTAGACCTTCTCGCAGCAATTGCATCAAGTGGCGGTTGTAAGCGCCCCCGCCGCACACCAGCAATCGTGTGGCATCTGGTGCATGGCGCCGTACGTCGTTGACGCAAACCCGCGCAGTGAATGCAGTGAGTGTGGCCTGCACATTAACAGCTGACAGACTGTCGAATTTTTCTAAGTGTGCGTTTAACCAATCCGCATGGAAAAGATCCCGCCCGGTGCTTTTTGGTGGCGCTAAGTGTAAAAACGATTCGCTTAACAAACGCTCAAGCAAGGCCGGGTGACAGTGTCCTGTGGCCGCCCAAGCGCCATCTTTGTCAAAGGCCTGTCCGGTATGCCGCTGACACCAATAATCAAGCAGAACATTGCCCGCACCGCAATCAAAACCGCTCACATGCTGTGGCGCGAGCACGCTGAGATTGGAAATACCGCCGATATTGAGCACAGCCACCGTGCGGCCGGGTTCGGCAAACATGTGTTGATGAAATGCAGGAACCAGGGGTGCGCCTTGCCCGCCTGCGGCAATGTCGCGGCTGCGAAAGTCTGCGACCACGCGCATGGCAGTCAACTCGGCAAGCAAGGAGGGATTATTGATTTGCAAGCTGTACCCTGTGCCGTCGTGGTGACCGGGTTGGTGGCGAACGGTTTGCCCATGCGCACCGATAGCAGCCACATCGCTTGCAGGTACATCGGTATCTAGCAGTAATTGGCGCACGGCTTGTGCGTACACCTTGACCAGCGAATTTGCGGCTAGCGCAGCTCGGTGCAACTCATCAGGGCCAGATTGGTTCAATTGCAAAAAAGCGTGGCGCAATGCAGGTTCAAACGGCAATGCGTGGTGGCCCAGCACACGAACACCGTTTGAAAAATCGGCCAATACAGCGTCCACGCCGTCCAGAGAAGTGCCAGACATCACGCCGATATAAAGCGTGGACATGGCAATCAATCAGGGGGTGTTGTCTGCGAAAGCCACTGAAGCAGAGGCAAGTTGGCGTGCTGCTTGAGAGGCTTGGCGATTGAATTCATCGCGGGCATGGACAGGAACTGGAACCGATTCGCTTTGGCGAGCCAGTATGGCCGGGTCTTTGTGCACACCATTGACGCGGAATTCAAAATGCAAATGGGGTCCAGTGGCCCAACCAGTGGCTCCGACCCGTCCCACGGCTTGACTTTGCGCCACTGACTGACCGGGTTTGACCAGTATTTTGCTCAGGTGGGCATAAAGTGTGGTGTGGCCATTGTTGTGTTTGACCACCACAGCATTGCCGTAGCCGCCCATGTTGCCAGCAGACTGCACCACCCCTGAACCCACACTGCGCACCGGTGTGCCTTGGGCGGCGGCATAGTCCACCCCCAGATGAGCGCGCCATGTTTTGAATATAGGGTGTAAGCGCATGCTAAAGCCACTGCTCACCCGAGAGAAAGCCAAAGGTGAGGCCAGGTAGGTACGGCGCAGGCTTTGGCCTTGCAAGTTGTAGTAGCCGCCAGGCTTTTGCGGGCTGTCTTGAAACCACATGGCTTGGTGCGATTTGCCTTTGTTGACAAACTCGGCAGACAGTACTTTGCCGGGTTTGAGCACTTCACCGTCTGCCTCTAACGATTCGTAGCTCACTGAGAAATGGTCGCCTTTGCGTAATGCACGGTGAAAGTCGATGTCACCTGAAAAAATATCAGCCAATTGCAAAGCAATGCTGTCAGGAATACGCGCTTCATCGGTGGCAGCGAACAAAGATGTTTGAATCAAACCACCGGACAAGCGGACAGATGGTTTGAGTTCACCGGTCTCACGGTATGCACTCAAGCCTTGCTCGCTGCGTTCGATGACCAGACGTTGAAATGTGTCGTTGCTTTCAGTGGCCCAGCGTGCAGTCAATTTGAGCAAGAGGTTGTCATCATCGACTTCGGCATTGAGTAAGCGGGCATTTTTTCCCAGTAAGCTTTCGCGAACCAAGGGGTTGCTGCGCATGAAATCGGCAGCGGCTTTGTCTGACATGCCCAGACGGGCCAGCAAAGATTCAGCCGTGTCTGTAGCGCGCGATGTGTCGGTGCGGTAAAGACGTATTTTGTCTTTGCTAAGGCTGTTGATTTGGCTGTCTAAGCTGAGGTTGGAGACCGACTCGACCAATTGACGGATCGGTACATTGCTGCGGTCCAGGTTGCCAAAACCGGCAACAGCAAATGCGCCGGTGGCCAGCAACACAGCAAGCAGCAACCAACGCACCTGCCACGTACTGGCACGAGGTGCGTCTTCGTTTGAAATCAATTCGTCAAAGTTAGGCAAATCAAAAAATCCGTGAAACAAAAAACTGTTTGTGCGCGCACATGGCAAAAAGCCCGCGCTTTAGAATCAAAACATCCACTGACCTGCGCACCCTCTTGGGTGTGGCACAAAGCGTCAGAGTATACAAGCCTCACGCCAAGGCGCCAAGCCCGAAATCACTTATGAATCAAGCATCTAAGACCGAAACCTCTTTATCCGCACACGTTGCGCAATCATTGGCAGTGTCGCTGCGCGGATGCGAAGAACTGCTGCCGCGAGAGGAATGGGTCAAAAAGCTACAGCGCCACGAAAGCACAGGGCAGCCACTGCGCATCAAACTGGGCTTGGACCCGACCGCACCGGACATCCATATTGGCCACACCGTGGTGTTGAACAAAATGCGCCAGTTGCAGGATCTGGGCCATCAGGTGATTTTTCTGATCGGCGATTTCACCTCGCTGATCGGTGACCCCTCCGGGCGCAACAGCACCCGCCCGCCGCTGACACCCGAGCAAATCAAACTGAACGCTGACACCTACTACAAACAGGCCAGCATGGTGCTGGACCCTGAACGCACCGAGATTCGTTACAACAGCGAATGGAGCGAGCCCTTGGGCGCACGCGGCATGATTCAACTCGCGTCGCACTACAACGTGGCGCGCATGATGGAGCGTGACGATTTCCACAAACGTTTTCACGCCGGGCAATCGATCAGCGTGCATGAGTTTTTGTATCCGCTGATGCAGGGTTACGACAGCGTGGCTTTAAAAAGTGACCTGGAGTTGGGCGGCACCGATCAAAAATTCAATTTGTTGATGGGGCGGCATTTGCAGCAGGAATACGGCCAAGAGCCGCAATGTATTTTGACCATGCCTTTGCTTGAAGGCTTGGACGGCGTGGACAAAATGTCCAAGAGCAAAAACAATTACATCGGCATTACCGAAGATGCCAACACCATGTTTGCCAAAGTCATGTCCATCAGCGATGTGTTGATGTGGCGCTGGTTCACGCTTTTGAGCTTTCAAAGTTTAGAAGCGATTGCGAAATTGAAAGCCGAGGTTGAAGCCGGGCGTAACCCGCGTGACGCCAAAGTCATGCTGGCCAAAGAAATCACGGCGCGTTTTCACTCGGCGGTGCTGGCGGACAGCGCCGAACAAGATTTCATCAACCGCAGCAAAGGCGGTATTCCTGACGAGATTGCGGATGTGCATGTGAGCGGCGCACCCTTGGGCATCAACGCACTATTGAAGAACGCAGGCCTGACCCCTTCCACCAGTGAAGCTGGACGATTGGTCGATGGCGGCGGCGTTCGTGTTGACAGCAGTGTGGTCAGTGACAAAGCTTTGAAATTAGATGCAGGTGTTTATGTGGTGCAAGTCGGAAAACGCAAATTTGCGCGTGTCCATCTGAGTCCTTGAACGATTCAAACAACAACCGGTATCCACGCGATGAACAGATTGAATGACTGGTTGCTAAAACTCTCGACACACCATCTGCTGTGGACCTCGGTGGTGGTGGCCGTCATCACGATCATCATGAAAACAATGGCTTGGTACATCACCGATTCGGTCGGTTTGTTGTCGGACGCCATGGAGTCGTTTGTCAACCTGGCCAGCGCTATTTTTGCTTTGCTGATGGTCACCGTGGCACAGCAACCGGCCGACGCAGAACATCCTTACGGCCACCATAAGGCCGAGTATTTTTCTTCCGGTTTTGAGGGCGTGTTGATCATGGGTGCTGCCGTGGCCATCATCTGGGCTTCGGTGCACCGATTGTTTGAGCCGCAACCTGTGGTTGATTTGGGTTGGGGTTTGACCTTGTCGGTGGCAAGCTCGGCCTTGAATGGTGTGCTGGCTTGGGTGATGTTCAAGGTAGCCAAGCAACAACGTTCGATTGCGCTGGAGGCAGATGCCAAACACCTTGTCACCGATGTCTGGACATCTGCAGGTGTGGTTACAGGCTTGCTGCTGGTGTTGTTTACCGGATGGTTGTGGTTGGATGCGTTGGTGGCCATCGGCGTGGCTTTGAATATTTTGAAAGAAGGGTTTGATTTGATCTGGCGTTCATCGCAAGGTTTGATGGACGAGGCCGTTGAGCCTGAGGTGCTGGCTGACATCCATGAGGTATTGCAGGGTTTTGAGCACATGCGCGGTGAGGTGCAGATCATTCGCTTTGACCACATCACCACACGCCAAGCCGGACAACGCCGCTTCGTTGATATGCATATGCACATGCCCGCCAGTTGGTCGCTGGGCCGTGCAGCGGCGTTGCGCACCAGTGTCGAGCAGGCATTGATGAGTGCGGTGCCTGGGCTGCGCGCCAGTATTCAGTTGTTACCGAATGATGTGGAAGCGCATTTTGATGATGTGCGGGATTTGAAATAAATCTCCGTAAAAAGTATCCTCCAACAGTTTGACTGTGCAGTTTTATAACGACTGAATTTTTGATTCATTGAGTCACACACCGATAATCACTTGATGACTTCCTC